>NZ_JBSGEZ010000046.1:47042-64480 GCF_053603155.1 Nocardia sp. NPDC004260
GAGGTACGCATGGATGGGTGCTGTCGGACGGAGTCCGTCGTTAGTTTCGCGCATGGCCGCAGCGAAGGCGGAGGTACGCATGGATGGGTGCTGTCGGACGCAGTCCGTCGTTAGTTTCGCGCATGGCCGCAGCGAAGGCGGAGGTACGCATGGATGGGTGCTGTCGGACGCAGTCCGTCGTTAGCTTCGCGCATGGCCGCAGCGAAGGCGGAGGTACGCCCGTGTCGGTAGGCTCGCTGCTGTTGATCATGCGGCGATCGGAGGACGGGTGCGCAAGTCCCTGCTTGTGCTGCCCGCCGGATCGGCGGCGGGGTGCGGCATGCCGGATGTGACGACAGAGTCCGCGAATTCCGGCGTCCGCATGGGCGAAGCGGGCGGTCGACAACAGCGGCCACCGCGCATGGGGCGGCGGCTGATGATCGCGCACCCCGCGAATTCGTCCGCCGCCTACTCGGGGAGCATCGCGAAAGCCGGTGCGACCGTGGCGAAGCAGGACGGAGCGGCGGATCTCGAACCCGACTCGCCTGCCCCGGGCGCGGGCAAGAGGTCGGTGTGGAGTTTCGTCGGCGTCGCGTCCTGTGCGTCGCCGCTGACGATGGAGTACGCGCGTCCGTGGGAGCCGGGTTCCGAACCGGCCCGGACGTTTTCGCCGACGATCGAGGTGGAGCGATGACGAGCATTCCGGAATGCGGCGCCGAAGTCCGGGAGAACGGCGAGATCCGCGGCGTCGCAACGGCATCGGACCTCGAAGGATTCCGGGCCCGGCACGCGGAGCTGGCCGGCGGCTACGGCGCGGGCGATCCGGACGACCCGGCCATGGTGCAGGCGATGCAGATGGTCCTGCACCTGCCCAAGATCGACCCGCCGCCGCGCAGTGCGCTGCTCGCCGCCGCCGCGTCGGCCGCGGTGGCACTGTGCCTGGACGAGCGAGTCGGGCCGGGCGGCGAGTGGGAAGAACGCTATCTGGCGTGGAAGCGCTCCCGGATCCGCAAGGTGGCTCGGCGCGCTCGCGGCGCACAGTGGCAGGCGACTTGCGCCGTCGCGGGCGTCACGGTGGAGATCGACGGCGCGCAGGCGCGGGCGCTGGTCCCGGGGCCGGTGGGGCAGGTCGACCCGCGGATCAAGCGTCTGCAGATCGGCGGCACCGACCTCGCGCACGACGAGCCCGGCCCGCCCGATCCCGAACTGCCGGTGCTGTGGGTGAACGCCGGGCTCGGGATGACGTTGGGCAAGGCGGCCGCGCAGGTGGGTCACGCGAGCATGCTGCTGGCCGGTGCGCTGCCGGTGGAGCACGCGCTGCGCTGGGCGGAACGCGGCTTCCGCTGCGCGGTCCGCGAGGCCGACCCGCGGCGCTGGGCGTCGCTGGCCGAGCAGGTGGCCGAGGGCGCGGCGATCGCCGTGCGCGACGCGGGATACACCGAAGTGGCGCCGGGCTCCATGACGGTGATCGCGGAGCCCGCCCGGTCCTGGTGAACCCTCCGCTACGGCGCGGCGCGCGTGTCGGTCGGCGCGGCCGATCCGGCCGGGACGGCGGCGTTCCAGCACAGATCCGACCGAACGGGTCGGGTTTCCCTCCCTGCGTTGGCAAGTGCCCCCCGGGGTGGGCCAAGATGGAGCGCGTGCCGCAACCGGATCCCGATCTGCTCATCGATTTCACCGACGTGACCGTCCGCCGCTCCGGCCATACCCTCGTCGGCCCGGTCACCTGGCAGGTCGAGCTCGACGAACGCTGGGTGGTCCTCGGCCCCAACGGCGCGGGCAAGACCTCGCTGCTGCGTATGGCCGCCGCCGAACTGCATCCCAGCGCGGGCATCGCCCATCTGCTCGGGGAGCGCATCGGAAAGGTGGACCTCAGCGAGCTGCGCCCGCGCATCGGGCTGTCGTCGGCGGCGGTGGCCAGCCGGGTTCCGACCGACGAGAAGGTCAGCGATCTGGTGGTGTCCGCGGGTTACGCGGTGCTCGGCCGCTGGCGGGAGCGCTACGACGACGTGGACACCGATCGCGCCATCGACATGCTGGAAAGCCTCGGAGCCGAACATCTCTCCGACCGCACCTACGGCACGCTGTCGGAGGGCGAGCGCAAACGCGTGCTCATCGCCCGCGCGCTGATGACCGATCCCGAGCTGCTGCTGCTCGACGAGCCCGCCGCGGGCTTGGACCTGGGCGGCCGCGAGGAACTGGTGGAGCGACTCGGCGATCTCGCCGCCGACCCGGACTCGCCCGCGATCGTGCTGGTCACCCATCACGTCGAGGAGATCCCGCCCGGATTCACCCACGGCCTGCTGCTCAACGAGGGCGAAGTGGTCGCGCAAGGCCTGCTCTCCGACGTGCTCACCGCCGAGAACCTCAGCGACGCCTTCCGCCAGTCGATCGCGCTGGATCGAGTCGACGGCCGCTACTTCGCGCGGCGTTCGCGGCGGGCGGGCAGTCACCGCACCCGCTGACTCGGACGGCGTGCGATCGCGCACCTTGCGTGCGTCAGGCCAACCTCCGTCTTCGCCTCCGGCCGTGCGCGTTGTGCGTACCTCCGCCTCGCTTCAGCCGTGCGCGTTGTGCGTACCTTCGCCTTCGCTCCCGCCGTGCGCGGGCTGCGGACGGACTTCCGACTGCACCTATTAAGGTGCAAGGGTGAGTGAGACAGTAACGCAGGCAGACTCTCAGCAACCCGAACCGCCGCTCAAAGACGCGTCCACCGTGATGCTGGTGCGCGACGGAGCCGACGGGCCCGAGATCTTCCTGCAGCGCAGGGTCGGCGCGATGGCCTTCGCCGCGGGCATGACCGTGTTCCCCGGCGGCGGCGTCGACCCGTCCGACGGAACCGCCGACATCGCCTGGGCCGGTCCCGAACCCGCATGGTGGGCCGAACAATTCGCGACCAGCGAAACCAGGGCGAAGGCGCTGGTCTGCGCTGCCGTCCGGGAGACGTTCGAGGAGTGCGGCGTGCTGCTGGCCGGGCCGACCGCCGACAGCGTCGTCTCCGACACCACCGATTACCACGAGGCCCGCGCGAGGCTCGAGCGCAGGGAACTGTCGCTGGCGTCCTTCCTCGCGGAGGAGAAGCTGGTGCTGCGCGCCGACCTGCTGCGGCCGTGGGCGAACTGGATCACCCCCGTCATCGAGCCGCGCCGTTACGACACCCGGTTCTTCGTCGCGGTCCTGCCGGAGGGACAGCGCGCCGACGGCGCCACCTCCGAGGCGGCGGAGGTGCGGTGGAGCACTCCGGCCGAGGCCCTGGAACGCTGGCGCTCGGGCGTCGACGTGCTGCTGCCGCCGACCTGGTCGCAGTTGGTCGCGCTCGGCGAATTCCGCTCCACCGCGGACATCCTCGCGGTTCAGCGCGCGATCGACCCGATCCTGCCGGTGCTGGCCGATCTGGAAGGCAAACAGATGCTGTCCTTCCCCGGCAACCATCGCTACTTCGCCGACCTGCCCGACGCCGGGCGACTCAGGGGATCAGTGCGCCCGTGAGCAGAGCGGGTGGCCGGAAGGTGCACAGCCGGCGCTGAACAACTGCGGCACCGCAGGAGTGACGACCGCTGCGAGATCATGACGGCGCGGACCCGGTAGCGTGCGTCCCATGGCCGAATTCGTGACCCTGGAGCTGACCGAAGGTGGTGCCGCGCGGCGTGTGGCCGTCCTCCGGATCGCCCGCCCGCCGATGAACCTGCTGAACCTGCAGCTGGCGCGGGAGCTGGCCGAGGCGGCGGACGCCGTCGCGGCGGACCAGGGTGTCGCCGCGGTGGTCGTGTACGGCGACGAACGAGTGTTCTCGGCGGGCGACGACGTGGCCGAACTGCTCGGGCTCGGAAGCGCCCAGGCCGCCGCCATGGCGGCCGACCTGCAGCACGCCCTGGGCTGTCTGGCCAGGATCCCGCAGCCCACCGTCGCGGCGATCAGCGGTTACTGCCTCGGCGGCGGGCTGGAGCTGGCTCTGGGAGCGGACCGCCGCATCATCGGCGACAACGTCAAACTGGGCCTGCCGCAGATCCAGACGGGACTGATCCCGCTCGCGGGCATCCGGCGCCTGTCCCTACTGATCGGGCCGGGCGCGGCCAAGGACCTCGTCTACACCGGTCGTTTCGTCGAACCGGACGAGGCGAAGGCGCTCGGCCTCGTCGACGAAGTCGTCGCGCCGGACGACGTGTACACCGCCGCGATGCGGTGGGCGCGCCAGTTCGGCGACGGTCCCGCCCGCGCGCTGGCCGCCGCGAAAGCCGTTTTCGAAGCCGGTCCGCACGGCCTCGATCGCGCCCGCGGCGAGTGGTCGGCCCTGTTCACGACGGAAGATCGCCTGATAGGAACAGGTTCTTATCTGGCCAACGGTCCAGGGTCGGCCGAATTCCTAGGCCGATAGCAGGCGTCAACTGCGGATTTGGGTAGGCTTGCCGACCATGACGGTACGTCCCGACGACCCCGCGCCGAACCCGCACGCCACCGAGGCAGAGGTCGAAGCAGCGCTCAAGGATACGAAGCTGGCCCAGGTGCTCTACCACGACTGGGAAGCCGAGACCTATGACGACAAATGGTCCATTTCCTATGACGAGCGCTGTATCGAATACGCGCGTGGCCGGTTCGACTTGGCCGTCGGCCCCGCGCCGCTGCCCTACGGCAAGGCGCTCGAACTGGGCTGCGGTACCGGATTCTTCCTGCTGAACCTGATGCAGGCGGGCGTGGCGAAATCGGGCTCGGTCACCGACCTGTCGCCGGGCATGGTGAAGGTGGCGCTGCGCAACGCGCAGAACCTCGGGCTGGACGTGGACGGCCGGGTCGCCGACGCGGAGACCATCCCCTACGACGACGACACCTTCGATCTGGTGGTCGGCCACGCGGTGCTGCACCACATCCCCGACGTCGAGCTGGCGCTCAAGGAGTGCCTGCGCGTGCTGAAGCCGGGCGGCCGCTTCGTGTTCGCCGGTGAGCCGACCACGGTCGGCAACTTCTACGCCCGCTGGCTGGGCCGCATCACGTGGAAGGCCACCACCACGGTGACCAAGCTGCCGATGCTCAGCGACTGGCGGCGTCCGCAGGAGGAACTGGACGAGTCCTCGCGCGCGGCGGCCCTCGAGGCCGTCGTCGACCTGCACACCTTCGATCCGCGCGCCCTGGAATCGATGGCTCGCTCGGCGGGCGCCGTCGAGGTGGCGGCCAAAACCGAGGAGTTCGCCGCGGCCCTGTGGGGCTGGCCCGTGCGCACCTTCGAGGCCGCGGTCCCCGCCGAGAAGCTCACCTGGCGTTACCGGATGGCGATGTATCGTGCCTGGCTGGGACTGAGCTGGGTGGACGAGAACGTCATGCGCCGTGTCGTCCCGCGCCAGTTCTTCTACAACGCCATGATCACCGGCGTGAAGCCCACCTCAGCCGGAAAGTAGTGGCGCGCGATACCTGTCGCGACCGCATCGCTCATCGCGGCAGCACCATCGGTGCTGCCGCGGTGGATGTACACGAGCCCATGTCGCCGCGCCGGTTCGAATGCCGTGACCGGGCTCGGTCTGCCATGATCCGAACCGGCCCGATCGCGATCGCCGGAATCAGGCGGGTCGACTCGATCCCAATGCGGGACCGATAGTGGGCTACCTCTTCACCCGCGACGACGTCGGGTACCTGGGTAGCGCGACCGGTCGGGCCGCGCTGGCCGAGGTGGATCGCCTCGCGCTGACGTCGGTGTCCCTGCTGAAGGATCTCGAGCAGGTGCGCGGCGCCTATGGTGACCGCGCCGCGCCGCTGGTCGAGACGGTCCGGTTGCGTCGCCGCGCCACGGCCAAACTGGCCGACGCGGGGGAGTGGTTGTTCACCGACGACGCCTTGCAGCAGGCGACCCCGACCGCCGTCGCCAGGCACCGGGCCGCGCGCCTGGCCGGGCGGGCGGTGCACGACGTGACCTGCTCGATCGGCGCGGAGCTGGCGGCCCTGGCGCCGCACTGTCCCGCCGTGCTCGGCAGCGATCTGGACGACGTACGGTTGGCGATGGCGTCCGGCAATCTGTCCGGTCATCGAAATGTCTTGCTGGCCAAGGCTGATGCGCTGACGCCGTGCAGCGTCGACACCGTCGTGATCGCCGACCCGGCCCGGCGTGCCGACGGCCGCCGCACCCATGACCCGGCCAAACTGCAACCGCCACTGCCGGATCTGCTCGACGCCTATCGTGGGCGCGATCTCGCCGTGAAGTGCGCTCCCGGTTTGGATTTCGACCGTCTCGGCTGGCCAGGCGAGGTGGAGGTGGTGTCGCTCGACGGCTCCGTGCGCGAGGCGTGCCTCTGGTCGTCGGGACTCACCGAGCCCGGCGTCACCCGTCGTGCCACGGTGCTCTCCTCCAAAGCCGCCGCCTGGACTATCACCGACGCCGAACCCGACGTCATCGACGAGCGCCCGCCGGGGCGGTGGATCATCGACCCGGACGGTGCGGTCGTGCGCGCCGGTCTCGTCCGCCACTACGCCGCGAAACACGGCTTGTGGCAACTCGATCCCCGCATCGCCTATCTCACCGGCGACACCGTGCCCGAGGGAGTACGTGGCTTCCGCGTCCTCGACCGCATGGACTTCCGCGAGAAGGCCCTCCGCGCCGAACTGCGTCGCCTCGACTGCGGCCCCCTCGAAATCCTCGCCCGTGGTGTCGACATCGATCCCGATGCCCTCCGTGCGCGCCTCAAACTCCGTGGCGGTCAACCGCATACGCTGGTGATCACTCGCATAGGCCGTAGCGCGACGGTCTTTCTCTGCGCGACCCCGTGATCACCCGGGCGGGAACCGCGCTTCCGAACCGCGGCCGGACCTCGCGACCGGGCGCTACTCCGGTGTGAACGCGAAGATCTCGCCGATGCGGGTGGCGACGACGACCTCACCCTTCGCGCCGACCGACGTACCGGTGGTCGTACCCTTCGCGCCCGGGAGGACGTCGGAATCGATGGTGGTTCCGGTCCGCGTGTCGAAGGTGACGAGGTTCAGGCCGTCGCCGATCGCCGCGGTGACGTAGCCGGTGTCGCCCGCCGTCTGCGCCGCAGGGCCGCGCAGCGCCAGATCCTTACGTTCCCACACCGTCTCGGCAGTGTCGCCGTTGTCCCGGAGTGCGAGCAGGTAGCCTTCCTCGCCCGACGGGATGATCAGGCCGTCGTCGGACACCGAGATGCCGCCGCGCGGAGTCCAATCAAGCCGGTGCACCCACTTGGTCCGCCCGTCGGCGGTGTCGAGCGCGATCAGGCGGTTGTTGTTGTCGCCGACGTAGACGGTGCCGCCGTCGGCGGACAGGGCCGGACTGGTCGCGCTGCCACCGAGCAACAACTCGGCGCTCCACTCCCGCGCGACCTTCGCGCCGGTGTAGCGCAGCGCGACGAGGGCCGCGGCAGGCCGCCCCGGCTGCCACAACGTCACGTAGAAACGCCCACTGGCGGCGTCGATGGGGGAGATGTTCGCGACCGGGCAGTGCGGCCCACCGGGGGCGCAGTCGTCCAGTCCCTGGCCCGCGTCCGGCCAGCCGAGGCCCGCGTGCGCGAGGAAGTCCGGTTCGCCGAGCAACTGCACGCTCGGAACCGCCCGGTCGCCGGTCTGCCTGGACAGCACGTCGACCTGACCGGACTGGCTGATCGTCAGCAGTTTGCCGTCACCGGTGAACTGCACCGAGACCGGCGTTCCGGCCACGGGCGTCGCCCACCGCGGCTGCCCCAGGTAGTTGAAGGAGATCACCCTGCTGTCGTCGCCGATGTAGACATTGGACATCCAGTCGACCGCCGACGGCGAGGAGATCGCACTCGGGCCGAGGGCGTTGCAGAACCGCTTGCGGCCGGTTGCCATCTGGAAGGAGAAGATCGAGCAGTTCGCCAGACGCGTGGTGACGAACAGCTGGCCGTCGGGCCCCAGCGTGATCGGCTGGGCGATCGGTCCGCCGACCGGCCGCTGCCAGCTCAGTCCGAGCTTCCGCGACCCGGTGACCGGAGCGGTGCCGCTGTTGCGGCCGTCGTGATAGGCGGCGGTCCAGCCCTTGCCGGTGCCGACGGTGATGTCGTCGTAGTCGGTGCCGCAACCGGCCAGCGTCAGCGCGCCGACCGCGGCCAGCACGACCGCGGCGCGTTTCCGGGACGGTCGCCACATGGAAGTAGCCAGTACGCCGCCGCTTCGCACCTGCCGCACTCCTGTCGTCGTTGGCTCGCACCCGCGCCCTGTCCGGCGCAGGAGTCACTGTACGGGAGGCCTTTGCGCGGGTGAACGAGTCCCGGCGTTGTCGTAGCGGGTGCTCGTCGCGATGCCCGCCACGGGCGATAGGCTCTATCCGTCGCCGCCGAGGCGGGCGACGGCCGGTAGGACCACGACAGGAGAACCGTTCGTGACGAGCATGTGGGGCGCACCGTTGCGCTCGCGCTGGCGGGGATCGCGCCGCCGGGATCCGCAGCAGGCGCGTTTTCTGACGCGGGCGTCGCTGCGCTGGGTGCTCGCGAACCGGGCGTACACGCCCTGGTATCTGGTGCGTTACTACCGGCTGTTCAAGTTCCGCCTGGCCAACCCGCACATCGTGCTGCGCGGCATGGTCTTCCTCGGGCGCCGCGTCGAGATCCACGCCACGCCGGAACTGAGCCGCATGGAGATCGGCCGCTGGGTGCACATCGGCGACGGCAACGCGATCCGTTGCCACGAGGGTTCGCTGCGCATCGGCGACAAGGTGGTGTTCGGCAAGGACAACGTGGTCAACACCTACCTCGACATCGAGATCGGGGAATCGACCCTGGTCGCCGACTGGTGCTACATCTGCGACTTCGACCACAAGATGGACGACATCAACGTGCCGATCAAAGACCAGGGCATCGTGAAGAGCCCGGTGCGCATCGGCCCCGACACCTGGATCGCGGCCAAGGTGACCGTGCTGCGCGACACCCGCGTCGGGCGCGGCTGCGTGCTCGGCGCGCACGCCGTGGTCAAGGGCGAGATCCCGGACTTCAGCATCGCCGTCGGCGCGCCGGCCAAGGTGGTCAAGAACCGCAAGGCGGCCTGGGAGGCGGGCGCCGAGCAGCGCGCCGAATACCTTGCCGCGCTGGAGGACATCGCGCGCAAGAAGAACGGTGCCGCGCAGAACGCCTGAGAGTTCGTCGGTGCGGGCGGGTAGGTTCGCGCTATGACTGCCTACGCCGCCCTGTTGCGCGGGATCATGCCGAGCAATCCGAACATGAGCAATGCGAAGTTGCGCGCGGTGTTCGAATCGCTCGGATTCGAGGGCGTCGGTTCGGTGCTGACCAGCGGCAACATCGTGTTCCGCAGCGCGGAGACCGACGTGCCCGCGCTAGAGGAGCGTATTCAGCAGGCGCTGGTCGAGGAATTGGGCATCGGCGGCGGCACGATCATCCGCAGCCACGACGAGCTGCGCGCGTTGCTGGACACCGACCCTTTCCACGGCCTGACCCACGGACGCGGCACGTATCTGATCGCCACGTTCCTCAAGGACGCGGCCGAGCCTCCGGCAACCCTGCCCGAGCGGCCGGACCCGCTCACCCGGGTAGTCGGCTACGACGAGGCGGCCCGTGCCTTCCTCGCGGTCATCGACAACAGTCAGCCGGGCAAGACGCCCGACTTCATGGCCTGGCTGGAGAAGACATACGGCAAGGACATCACCACCCGCACCTGGCTCACCATCGAGCGCGTCGTCAAGAAACTGGCGGCTTAGCGGGCTACTTCGGATCGCGTTCCGGCAGTGGACGTTCCACGATGGACGGGCGGCCCAGCGGGTTGCGCACCCGCCGCTTGGCCGAGTGGTACACCTGAGCGGTCTCGGCGGCCACCACGTCCCAGGCGAAGTCGGCGGTGAGCCGTTCCCGGGCGGCGTAGGCGCGCTGCTGCGCGGCGGCGGGGTCGTCGAGGGTGGCGCGGACCGCCTCGACCAAGCCGTCGACGTCGGCGGGCGCGAACGAGGCGCCGGTGACGCCGTCGATCACGGCCTCGCCCAGGCCGCCCGCCGTCGAGGTGATCAGCGGGGTGCCCGCGGCGGCCGCCTCCAGCGCGACGATGCCGAACGGTTCGTATCGGCTGGGCAGCACGATCGCGTCGGCGCCGTGCAGCCAGCCGAGCAATTCCGCGTGGTCGAGCTGACCTGCGAAGTTCACCGCGCGGGCGACGCGGTGCACCCGGGCGCGCTCGCGCAGCCACTCGAACTGGGTGCCGACGCCCGCGACGGTCAGGGTGGTGCCGGGGTGGGCGCGGCGGATGCGCGGCAGCGCGGCGATCGCGTCCTGCACGCCCTTCTCGTACTCGAGCCTGCCCACGTACAGCAGCCGGGGCGGACCGCTGCGCGGCGCGCGCGGGCGGAAAGTCCACGCGCCCACGTCGATGCCATTGCGGATCACCGTCATCGGGATCCGCTCCGGACCGTAGAGCCGCTCGACTTCGTCCTGCATGGACGACGAGCAGGTGATCAGCGCGTCGGACTCGTTGGCGAGCCACCACTCCACCGAGTGCACCTGCTTGTTGACCTTGCCGGCGACCCAGCCGCTGTGCCGCCCGGCCTCGGTGGCGTGGATGGTCGACACCAGCGGCACGTCGTAGTACTCGGCCAGAGCGATGCCGGGGTGGGCGACCAGCCAGTCGTGCGCGTGCACCACGTCGGGCGTCCAGCCGTCGCCGATGCCCGGCTTGCCGAGCGCGACGCCCGCGCGCACCATGGCGTGCCCCATCGCCAGCGTCCAGGCGAGCATGTCCTCGCCGAAGTCGAACACCGGCGGGTCCTCGGCGACCGCGACCACCAGCACGCCTTCGGCGATGTAGGAGTGCGTGGGATGGGTGGAGGCGTCGGTGCCGGAGGGGCGCCGGGACAGGACGACCACCTCGTGGCCGACCGCGGCGAGTTCGACGGCGAGGTGATGCACGTGCCTACCCAGCCCGCCGACCACGACGGGTGGGTACTCCCACGACACCATCAAAATCTTCATGCAAGTCCTTCTGCGGCCGAGCCCGGGTCCGCCGGAACCGGTCCGTGGTCCGCGGTGGCGGAGTCCGGGCCTGGCGCGGCGGCGGATACTGCCCCGGTGGCGCTGGGTACGGACCCCGTGGAGGTGAGTCGTCGCGCGTCCACGCCGGGGAAGAGTCCGTCAGCTTCCCCCCATCCTGCCGCCAACTGCCGTGCTTTCGCGAGTTGGCCCGCCCCGACGGCCGCGGCGATTTCCCG
The DNA here is from genome assembly GCF_053603155.1 of Nocardia sp. NPDC004260. Lineage (NCBI taxonomy): Bacteria > Bacillati > Actinomycetota > Actinomycetes > Mycobacteriales > Nocardiaceae > Nocardia > Nocardia sp. NPDC004260. The sequence continues at coordinate 58,180 of NZ_JBSGEZ010000046.1, forward strand.
GACCACGTGGGCGTGGCGGTGCGCGCGGTCGCGCGCGTACCCCGCGGCGGAGTCCTTGCTGACCATGAACGCCCAGTCGCTGGAGACGGTCAGGATCGCTTCGCGCAGCAGCTGATCGGCGACGTGATCGCGGAGTGCGGGTGCGCCGCCCTGCGCGGCGCGCATCTTGTCGACGGTGTCCAGGGTCAGCCGCACGATGTCGTCGTTGAGCTCGACCAGGTCGCGCACCTGTTCGCCCGCCCACACCCGCCAGTCCTTGCCCGAACCCCAGGACGAGTCGGCCAGTGGCACCGGTTCGCCCAGGTAGCCGCGCGCGCGGGCGTCGGCGAGGGTGCCAACGGTGACGCCCGCCTCCGGCAGCGCGCGCAGCACCTGCGCCAGCCACTGCGGGCCCTCGTGCCACCAGTGGCCGAACAGTTCGGTGTCGAACGCGGCGACGACCAGGGCGGGCCTGCCGATCCGCTCGGACTCGGAGATCAACCGCTCGCGCACCGTCCGCACGAAGTCGTCCACATCCCGGACGACGGCCGCGGCGGCGAGTTCCGGATCGTAGGGAGCCTTGTCCGGGCCGGCAACGGTCTTGCCGGTGACCCGCGCGGGTTTGAGGCCTGTGGCGTGGTCATAGTGATGAAAGTCACGGTAGGCGCCGTGGCCGGGATAGCCGGATTTCGGTGACCACACGCGGTAACTCACCTGCAAATCGCGCCCGAATGCGACCACGTCGGAATCCCGGACCGGTCGGCCGAGCGTGGTATCGCCACGCAGCGCGGGGCCGTCGACCATGAAATGCGTCACACCCGCGGCGGCGTAGCCGACCTCCATGCCGGGCGTGTAGCCGCATTCCGGCGCCCAGATGCCGGTCGGTGTGTGGCCCCAGCGGTGTCGTGCGTCGGCCAAGCCCTCGGTGAGCTGGAACTGGCGCAGCCGTGGGTCCAGCAGCGGCTGGAACGGGTGGGCCAGCGGGCCGCCGAGCAGTTCGATGGCCTCCGCGTCGACGAGCGCGCGCCAGACCGGCGCGGCGCCGTGCCGCCAGTACTGCTCGAACTCGGCCAGGGCGGCGGCGGCCAGGCGGTGTTCGTGCCTGCCCAGCGCGACATTGCCCGCCATGGCGGCTTCGTCGGCGCGCAACTGCCAGTTGCCCAGCCAGTGGTGCATGCCCGCCAGGCAGTGCGGGTCGTCCAGCTGGGCCGCGAGCACCGGTGTGATACCGAGGCTGAGCAGATGCGAACGACCTTCGGCCGCAAGGGTTCGCAACACTTCGACGACGGGCAGGTAGGAGGCGGCCCAGGACTGGTAGAGCCATTCCTCGCCGACCGGCCAGCGACCGTGATGTGCCAGCCAGGGCAGGTGGGAGTGCAGGACCAAGGTGAACTGGCCCGGCACGGGACTTGCCGCGTGCCCGCCGGGCACGGTACCGCGATCGGTCAAGGCTTCACCGCGATGGCGATCAGATCCAGGCTCGCGTCGATGTCCGCGGCCAGCAACTCGAAATCGTCCACCGTGACGCTCGCGACGTCCGCGGTGAGTTCCGCGGGCCAGGGTTCCCCGGCCAGCGCGCGTTCGATCTGCGCGTCGATGAACGACCCGCCGTGCTTGGCGTCCAACGCTTTCAGGCCGGGGCCGTGGTGCACGCCGATCATCTCCGACACCTCGAATCCGGCCTCGACCAGCAGTTCGGTCAGCTCGGCCGCGTTGAGTTCCCTCGTGTGGAACGGGTTGAGCGGAGTGTCGCGACCGGGCGAGAAGGTGATCCGGTTGGGGGTGCTGATCAGCAGCTCACCGCCGGGACGAAGCGCGCGCAGGCATTCGCGCAGGAACTGGGCCTGATCCCAAAGGTGCTCGATCACTTGGAAGTTCACCACGACGTCGACCGAGGCGTCCTCCAGCGGCAGCTCGGCGAGGTTGCCGTGCAGCATCTCCACGCGGGGGTAGCGCACACGCACGTGCTCGACGGCGCCGGTGTCGTAATCCACGCCGATCACCTTGGTGGCAACGCCCGCGATCATGTCGGCGCCGTAGCCCTCGCCGGAACCCGCCTCCAGCACGGTCTTTCCGGCGCAGCGGTCCAGCAGACGGGCGTAGGCGATCTCGTGCCTGCGGAACCAGTAGTTCTCCTCGGCGATGCCGGGAACGGTGCGCTCGCCGGTCAGCGGCAGTGGTTCGACGGCGTCGGTGCTCGTCTCGGATGCCACGGTGATGCCGGACGGGTCGTCCACTGCGGCAGGGATCACAGCCTCGCTCATCACTCCGACGTTACTGGCACCGCATCCGCGGGGCATACCCCACCCGGCCGCCCCGGAAGTGCGGCTTCGCTCGCCGGGGCGGGGGCCGCTGAAACGGCGCACTGTAGTGCGTGGTAACCACTGTGAGAGAGAAGCCACTAAGTTACCCACGGGTAACTTAACGTAGGGTAATGTCACGGCCTGAGCCACCCACCCGGGCGTACGGCGCAGTTCGTGCGACCACCACATACGTGTAACCAGAACAGGAGGTCGACGAAGACCGATGCCGAACATCGTCGTACTCATCAAGCAGGTTCCCGACACCTGGTCCGAGCGCAAGCTCACCGATGGTGACTTCACGCTCGATCGCGAGGCCGCCGACGCCGTCCTCGACGAGATCAACGAGCGCGCCGTCGAAGAGGCGCTGCTGATCAAGGAGGCCCAGGGCGGTGAGGTCACCGTGCTGGCCGCCGGTCCGGACCGCGCCACCGAGGCCATCCGCAAGGCGCTGTCCATGGGCGCCGACAAGGCCATCCACATCAACGACCCGGCCATCCACGGCTCCGACGCCGTGCAGACGGCGTGGGTGCTGGCGAGTGCGCTCGGTCAGGTCGAGGGTGTCGAGCTGGTCATCGCGGGCAACGAGGCCACCGACGGCCGCGCGGGCGCGGTGCCGGCGATCATCGCCGAGTACCTGGGCCTGCCGCAGCTGACGCACCTGCGCAAGCTGGTCGTCGACGGCGACAAGATCACCGGTGAGCGCGAGACCGACGAGGGCGTGTTCAAGCTGGAGGCCTCGCTGCCCGCCATCGTCAGCGTCACCGAGAAGATCAACGAGCCGCGTTTCCCGTCCTTCAAGGGCATCATGGCCGCGAAGAAGAAGGAAGTGCAGACCTTCACGCTGGCCGACCTGGGCGTCGACCCGTCGACCGTGGGCGTCGCGAACGCGGGTTCCGCCGTGACCGCCGCCACGCCGAAGCCTCCGCGCACCGCGGGCGAGAAGATCGCCGACGAAGGCGACGGCGGCACCAAGATCGCCCAGTACCTGATCGGCCAGAAGATCATCTGATCTCGGTAGCGCTGCAGACTTCCTAGGAGAGAACACATGGCTGAAGTACTCGTGCTCGTCGAGCACGCCGAGGGTGCGATCAAGAAGGTCAGCACCGAACTGCTCACCGCCGCTCGCGCCCTTGGCGAGCCCGCCGCCGTCGTGCTCGGCACGGCGGGCACCGGCGAGAAGCTGGCCGACGCGCTGGCCGCCGCTGGCGCCGAGAAGATCTACATCGCCGAGTCCGACGATGTGGAGAACTACCTGGTGACCCCGAAGGTCGACGTGCTGGCCGCGCTGACCGAGTCGGTGTCGCCCGCCGCCGTCATCGTCGCCGCCAGCGCCGAGGGCAAGGAGGTGTCGGGTCGCCTGGCCGCCCGCATCGGCTCCGGCCTGCTGGTCGACGTCATCGACGTGAAGTCCGACGGCACCGCCGTGCACTCCATCTTCGGTGGCGCGTTCACCGTCGACGCCAAGGTCACCGGCGATGTGCCGGTGATCTCGGTCCGCCCGGGCGCCGTCGAGGCCTCCGCGCAGGCCGGCGCCGGCGAGAAGGTGACCGTCGAGGTGCCCGCGCAGGAAGAGGGCGTGGTCAAGGTGACCTCGCGCGAGCCGGTCGCCGGCGGTGACCGCCCGGAACTCACCGAGGCGAGCATCGTGGTCTCCGGTGGCCGCGGCGTCGGCTCCGCCGACAACTTCTCGGTGGTCGAGGCCCTGGCCGACTCGCTCGGCGCGGCCGTGGGCGCTTCGCGCGCCGCCGTCGACTCGGGCTACTACCCGGGCCAGTTCCAGGTCGGCCAGACCGGTAAGACGGTCTCCCCGCAGCTGTACATCGCCCTCGGCATCTCCGGCGCGATCCAGCACCGCGCGGGCATGCAGACCTCGAAGACCATCGTCGCCGTCAACAAGGACGAAGAGGCGCCGATCTTCGAGATCGCCGACTACGGCATCGTGGGCGACCTGTTCAACGTCGCGCCGCAGCTGACCGAAGCGGTCAAGACGCACAAGGGCTGACACCCTCGGAGTGATCGAGAAGTGGCCCCGACCGGACGGTCGGGGCCACTTTTTTCGATTTCACATCCGAAGAGCCCGAGCCGACAACGGTTTTGAGCTACTGTTGGCGTGCGTTTCTGCACTGCAGGATGGGGGCAAGGGGGGCGATGAGCGACGTCGTGGACAGCGGCAGTCTTCAGTTGGCGTCCGGCGTGGACGGCGGTCTGCCGATCACCGCGCGGCAGGAACAGTTCAGCATTGCTTTCGTGCGCATGATCGCCGCCGCCGCGGGTTGTTCGATCAAAAGTCACGAGACCGACTATGACGGGGTCGACATCACGATCGTGGCTTCCGCGGATTATGCGAGATACTACTGCCCTGAATTCGAGATGCAGCTCAAGTGCACGACGCAGCAGCACTTGCTCAGACCGCAGGACATGGCGTGGTCGCTGAAGCGAGACCGGTTTCTCAGGCTGGTCAATCCCAAGCGGTTCGTCCCGGCATTGCTCGGCGTGTTGCTCATACCGGACGAGCCGGACGAACTGCTCGACCTTTCCGAAGACGGGCTCAGAACATCCAGCCGCATGTATTGGGAACATGCGGCGAACCTCGGCAAGATCGAGGACGATAAAGCCAGCAAGACGGTCCATCTACCGCGAAGTAACCTCTTCGACGTGGGCGGACTGCGGGGCATCATGCAGTCGATTGGCGAAGGAGGTCAGTGGTGAAAAGTATTCCGCTCGACAGCCTCCGGGAGGTCGCGTCCGCGCTATCGCCCCCAGCCGTGTCCCAGTACCTCGCGACCCATGACTGGCAGCTCGAGGTCCGCGAGCAAGACGTCAAAGAGATTTGGCGACTTCCGGGCGAGGACGGCTTTCTGGGCCGGATCATGCTGCCCTTGGCAACCGACTATGTGGACTTCTCCCGGCGTTTCCGTGACACGCTACAAGCGCTCGCCACCATCTATGACTGGGACCCAGCGCAACTGGTCGAACGAATAGCCGCTGCTCGGGCGGACTTGTTCTTCGTGCGACTCGACCAGGAAATGAGTGACGGCACTATCCCCTTCCGGCAGGCCGAAACAACATTGGAAGCCCTGTCCACGATGATGAAGGCCGCCGCTACCACTGCCGACGATCCGACCCACTCGCATCGGGGTCGCCGATCAGCCACGGTCACCAACTTTCTGGAAGACGACATACGTCTCGGACACACCAAGCGCGGCAGTTTCGTGTTCACCGTGGTCACCCGTCTCGGCGAGATTCCGTCACCGCCGGTGGCGGGGATGCCAGCAGTGCCGTTTCCGCGCAAGGTGATGACAACGCTGGCGACAGGTCTGCAGTCGGCGTGGCAACTGGCACTCGACTGGGACGAGCGCGCGCTCGACCATGCGGGGCAGTTGGGTCTGAGCGGGAGTTTGGTCGAGTCGGTGCTGGACCTGACGCAGCCCGAAGCCTTACGCGCACTCGATCTATCCTTCGACTGGGCAGCCGGCGAGCAGCCACCTGAAGTCGCGACCTCACGGATCCTGATCGACCGCAATGCGATGGCAGGGTTGCCTCGTGTCCGAGAGCGATTGGTTCGCCGTGAGGAGCCGCCACGTCATCTGACCCTGATCGGCTTGGTGCGCACTCTGAATCGGGATGACTTCGGTGACGAGGATCAAGAAGCTACGAGCATTGTGCTGTCGGCCCATGTGGATGGACGTCTGCGAAAGGTGCATGTACCGCTCGTCGGTGACGACTATCAGTGGGCGATCCGCGCACACCAGAGCAAGCAGCCGATCGTGGTGTCCGGTGATCTGGTTTTCGAACGCGGTGCTTGGCGCCTGACCGGAATGATCAGCGTCGACTCGAATTATCTACACAGGGAGAGCTGATGTCGGAGTGCGAGCGGCCGCGCCTCGGCACTGATCGGTTCGAGCGTTGGGGCCGCCAAAGATAAAGAGGCGCCGATCTTCGAGATCGCCGACTACGGCATCGTGGGCGACCTGTTCAACGTCGCGCCGCAGCTGACCGAAGCGGTCAAGACGCACAAG
>NZ_JBSGEZ010000047.1:0-63744 GCF_053603155.1 Nocardia sp. NPDC004260
CGACCACCACGAAGCCATGGTCTACATCGCCACCATCATGACCATGTCACGCCGACTCACCCGAGCGTGACCGAAGTTCCCGGACGCTCACTAAGATCGGCCGCAAGCACCGTACCGGTCGGTATGGCGAGATAGGCTCACCGGCATGGTGCAGGTCGGCGACAAGGTGCACTTAGTGGCGGGCGGGGTCTCGGTGTTCGAGGTCCTGGAATTCGAAGACGAGGATCATGTGCTCGTCCAGGCGGTGCTCGACTCGCCCGGCAGCTACCCGTTCAGCGTCCGCACCGACAGCCTCGTGCCAGCCGAACCGGCGGCGGAGTACTGAACGCTCGATCACCGAGCTTGTGACCTGAGCCCAAGCTGAGTAGTTCCTATCATCGCGTTCGTAAACGCGGTGTCCGCGCGACGCGCGCAGCCATCAGTTCGGCGCTGGGTCGATGTCCGCGGCCAGGTCGTGAGCTGTACGCCGAGTTGGTCGACGGCGGCTGCGCCGCTACCCCGGACCACGAACCAGACGAGGGTCAGTGGCGGTGTCTGAGGGCTCCGTGGAGGCTAGGGGTCGGCTAGGCTAGCCAGCCATGGCCGTCTACCTCGTCACCGGCGCCGCGGGCTTCATCGGCGCGAACTACGTGCATTTCCTGCTGGGCCGGGAGCCGGAGGCGCGGGTGGTGGCGGTGGACTATATCGGGTTCGCCGGGAACCTGGCCAACTTGGACCCGGTGATAGAGCGGATCACCTTCGAGAAGGCTGATATCGCCGATCTCGAGGTGATGGAGGCGATCTACCGGCGGTATCGGCCGGATTTCGTTGTCAACTTCGCCGCCGAGTCCCACAACGACCGCGCGATCCTGGGCCCGTCGGCGTTCATGCGGTCCAACGCGCTGGGCGCGCAGGTGATGGCCGAGGCCAGCCGTCTGGTCCCGGTGCGTTCGCATGTGCATGTGTCGACGATCGAGGTGTACGGGGAGCTGCCCCCGGGTGATAAGTGGTTCACCGAACGCAGCCCGCTGAACGCGAAGACCCCGTACTCGGCAGCCAAGGCGGCCGGAGATCAGATGGTGCGCGCCTACATGGCGACCTACCCCGAAATGAACATTCGGTTGACCCATTGCGCGAACAATTTCGGGCCGTATCAGCTGCCGGAGAAACTGATCCCGCTGGCTGTGACGAACGTGCTGCGGGGCCGCAAGATCCCGGTCTACGGCGACGGGCTGCAAAGTCGTGACTGGCTGCATGTGCTGGATCATTGTGAAGCGGTGCACCGGGTGTTGCATGCGGAGCTCGGGCCGATCCCGAAGGCGGCGGCGACCGATCCGGGGCTGTTGCCGATCTTCGACATCTCGGCGCGTCAGGAAGTGACGAACCGGCAGATCGCCCGCATGGTGGTGACCGAGCTGGGGCTGGATCCCGAGGAGTGGATCGAGCATATCGAGGATCGGCCGAATCACGACCGCCGCTATGTGATTAATCCAGAAAAGCTCGAGAGCGAGCTGGGGTGGCGGCCGGTACGTCAGTTCGAACCGGAAATCGCCGCGACGGTCCGCTGGTACCGCGACAACCGCGAGTGGTGGGAACGCATCCTCGCAGATAAGGGCGAACTCGGGTTCAACTGGAGTCAGGTGGGTTCGGCTCGATAGCGGCGGACGGCGTGCCGGGCGCACGCCTGGCAGCGTTGATCGGCTGATGCGTGTGGACCCTGGTCAGCCCGGGACTTCGGTGCGCCCCTTCTGTCTGGGCTATCGGGTGCTGGTGAACACGGTGTAGCCCTTCGCGTCGTGCCACGACCTGTCGTTGTTGGCCGTGAACCACGACCGCACCTCGGCCTCGACTCGGGCAAGGATCACGTCGTGGTGCGGGTTCTGAGACGGTACTTCGCAGGTGAACCGCAGGATGACCTGGGCGTATCGCATCAGCGATTCCACGCTGGGGAACAGCAGGGCGTTGTCGCGGCGGTGGACGGTCACGTTGCCGAATGTGGCCTGCATCAGTGGCGCCACAGTGGCTGCGGTGACCGAGTCCGGCTGGGCGGGCTTCGCGGCCCAGACCGCTGAGGCCGGCCGTGGGGTGAATCCGAGCGGTGCCGCGTGGGCGGCGACCAGGTCGTGGATGCGGGGCGCTGTCGGGGTGTGGTTGATGCTCACGCAGACCCGCCCGCCGGGGCAGGTTACCCTCCGCAGTTCGCGCAGCGCGTGGCCTGGGTCCGGTAGGTAGTACAGGACATGCTTGGCGGCGGCCCGGTCGAACACCGAATCACCGAACGGCAGGTCCTCCGCGCTGGCTCGGTATGCGTGTAACCCGCGGGTGCGGTTGGTGGCTTCGACCGCTTCGGGCCGGATGTCGATGCCCACCAGGTGTCCTCGATGACCGCTGTGGAGTATGTGACGCAGGAATTCGCCCGTGCCGCAGCCGACGTCGAGGATCCGCTCGCCTCCGGTGAGCGCGAGCGCGTCGGCCACATCGCTGTCCAGGTCGTAGGGGTGTTGGGAGTAGCGCTTGTGGATGGTGATCTGGTCGGCCAGCAGCTCGAGCGAGTCGTCCATTCGCTCAGTGCCTGTCCTTGGTGATGATGTAGGAGCCGATCACCAGTGCATCGGCCGGGCACGATCCGAAGAACGCCAGGGCGTGGGCCGGGTCGGCGACGATCGGCTCCCATCCGGAGTTCAGGCTGGTGTTCAGCACCGCGGGCACCCCGGTGAGCTGATGGAATTGTTCGATCAGCCGCCGATACACGCCGGGACCGGGCGGCACGCTCTGGGGTCGGCTGGTGCCGTCGACATGCGTGGCCGCCATGATCGGGGCACCGTCGGCGGTGGGCAGCGTGAACGACATGAACGGAGCGCGAATATCGCTGCGGCCGAACAGATCTGGAAGGTGCTCGGCGAGCACCGACGGCCCGAAGGGCCGGAACTCCTCGCGTCGCTTGATGCGGTTGACCCGTTCCCGCATCGCCGCCGAAGACGGGTCGGCCAGCAGCGACCGGGCACCCAGCGCACGGGGCCCGAATTCCATGCGGCCGCAGAACCAGGCGACGATCTGTCCCCCGGCTAGCAGTTGCGCCGCGCTGGCGGCGGGGTCGTCGGTCGTCCGGTAGGTGATGCCGCATTCGCGCAGTACCGTTTCGATCGTGTCATCGCTGTAGGCCGGGCCGAGGCGTGTGTCCTCCAGCCGGGGCGGGCGGTGGCCGTGGGCGGCGGCGACTATCAGCGCTGCGCCGAGGGCGGTTCCGGCGTCCCCGCAGGCGGGAGCGGCGTACACATCGGCGAAGCCGCCGTGGGTGAGGAGTTTGCCGACGGCGACGGAGTTTTCCATGACCCCGCCGGCGACGCACAGATGTGTGTCGTCGGGCTGGCGGTGTCCTTCGGCCAGTTCCCGCACCGCGGTTTCGATCGCGGCTTGGGCGGTGGCGGCGACGTTGGCGTGTTCGCGGTGCAGCGCGCCGCCGGGCAGTCGCCGGGGCGGGAAGCCGGGCAGGGTGTCCTCGGCGATCATCGGCAGCTGATCGGTGTGAAACAGCGGATGCCGGTGGAACACCTCCCGGTGCAGCAGGCTGGTGTTCAGGTGCGGGTGCCCGGCATCGATCGACAGCAGCGGCTGCTGGTGGTAGGGGACGCCGTGGGCGGCCAAGCCCATGACCTTGTATTCGTCGTGCTGGCTGCGATACCCGAGGTATTGCGTGACAGCAGCCGCGAATAAGCCGATCGAGTCGGGAAACGGCACGGTCTCGACCGGGGTGAGTGTGCCTGCGTCGCCGCGGAACACCGCCGCGCAGATCCCGTCTCCGGCCTGGTCGGCGGTGACCACCAGGGACTTGTCGAAACCCGATACCAGATACGCTGATGCCGCATGCGCGAGGTGATGATCGACGTATTCGACCGGGGGCACGTGCCCGAACTGGTACCACAGATACGCCTCGAAGCGGGGATTGAAGTCGCGCCAGGTGGCGCGCGGGAATGCGATCACATCCACCTCGTGCATGCTGATTCCCGCTTCGCGTAGGACGTAGCGGATTGCATGGTCGGGCATGAGCCCGACGGCATGCTTGTAGCGCACGAACCGCTCCTCCTCCGCGGCGGCGACGATCCGGTCGTCGTGGATCAGAACGGCGGCGGCGTCGTGATCGGCGCGGCCGAATGTTCCGTGAATGCCCAGCACATACACCCGACTCACCCTTCACTCGCGGCGAGCTGCCGGTAGTCGGCGATGGTGCGGTTTAAGCCCTCGCGCAACCCGATGCGCGGTGCCCAACCGAATGCGGCGCGGGCCTTGGCCGCGGTGGTGATCTGGCGTTGCGGGTCGCCGCGGCGGCCCGGGACGAAGTCGATGTCGGTTGCGGGTCGACCGGCCTGGTCGAGTACATGGCTGACCAGGTTGAGCACGGTCCATTCACTGCCGGTGCCGATGTTGAACGTTTCGCCGTGCACGTCACGGTTGGTGAGCGCGGCAGCGACGAGGAGTTCGCACACGTCGGCGACGTGGATCCAGTCTCGCCGCGCCGACCCGTCCCCGGCGATACTGATGCGCTCCCCCGCCAGCGCGCGGGTGATCGCGACCGGCACCAGCCAGCCCGGGTATTGGTCAGGGCCGTAGATCGTGACCGGCCGCAACACCACCACTGGAAGCCCTTCGCTGGCGTGGAATGCCGACAGGTACGCCTCGAACGCGGCCTTGGCGGCGGAGTAGATGGTGGTGGGCCGGACCGGGTCGGTCTCGAGCAAATTCTGGGAGTCGTTGAGGCCGTAGACGTCGGCGCTGGACATGAACAGCAGCCGCCCGATCCCCGCGTCCGACAGCGCCCGCAGGTAGCCGATCGGGTCGTCACCGACACCGTCTTGCGGGTGCGCGGCAGTGTTGACTTCCGCAGCCAGGTGGATCACCAGATCCCCGGCGCCGATGAGCCGCTCCGCCACCCCGGGGGCGTAGATGGAGGTCTGCTCGAAGCTCACGCGCTCATCGGCGAGGATCCGAGGGGGGATCTTCTGCACCCCGTACTGGAGCGGATCCACCAGCACCAGCCGGTCGAAGCGCTCGAACGCGGGATCGCGGTGGATGCGGCGCAGCAGGTTCACGCCGATGAATCCGGACGCTCCCGATAACACGATGTTGGCCAATGGATTTCACCCCTTGCAGATGATGTTGATGCTGGTCGTGACGGCGTCGATGACCCGGTCGACGGTGGTGGTGTCCATGCCCCGCCACAGCGGCAGGCAGATGTGACGGGCAGCGAAGTCATCGGCCGTCGGGAATCTGTCGCCGGTGTTCAACTCGGCGAACACCGGCTGGACATGCAGTGGCGCCTCATACACTCCGCGCGCCAGTTGCACACCGCGCTCCACCACCGTGCGGCCGAGTCGCTGTCGGTCGATGCCGGGGCCGAGCAGCGCCACGCATTTGTGGCCGCTGACCCGCGAACCGCCGCTGATGGCGGGGAAGGTGAGGCTGTGTCCGTCCAGGTGAGTGGTGTAGCGGTCGATCACCCTGCGGCGGGCGTCGATGTCGGTATCGAGGTGGTCGAGTTGTGCGAGACCGGTCGCGGCGCCGATCTCGGTCATTCGCCAGCTGTTGCCCGCGACGATGTGGCGGCCTTCGCGGTCTTTGCCCTGATCGCGGTACATCCGGGCCATCTTGTTCAGGTCCGGGGCGTTGGTGGTGATCGCGCCGCCCTCGCCGCCGGTGCTGACCACTTTCGTCGCGAAGAACGACCAGGCCGCGGCGTACCCGAAACCGCCCGCCGGTCGTCCTGCCAGATCCGAGCCGTGGGCGTGCGCGGCGTCCTCGATCAACGGCACCCCGGCCCGCTCACACAGCCCGGCCAGGCGCGGCAGATCCGGGGACACGTAGCCGCCGATGTGCACGACCACCACCGCAGCCACCGTGGGAGTGAGCAGCCGTTCGAGATCGGCGAGGTCCGGATACAGACCCGAGTCATACAGCCGCACCCGCGCGCCCGCGTGCAGGGCTGCGGCCGCGGTCGCGTAGTTCGTGTTCGCCGGGACCAGCACGACGCGGTCTCGGACATCCAGGGCCTGGAATATGATCTCCAGCGCGGTGGAGCCAGAGTTGACCGCGACCGCATAGCGCGCGTCGGCCATGTCGGCGACGGCCGTCTCGAACGCTTCGGTGTGCGGGCCGAGTACCAGCCGCCCCGAGCGCAGGATCTGCTCGACCGCCGCCAGCACGGTAGCGATCTCGTCGGCCGCAAGCGCCGCAGTGAAGGGTGGGATCATCGCGCCTGCACCTCTCGGTGCGCGGCCCACGGGGACACCGCGACCAGCTCGGCGGCCTGGCCGTCGGAGAAGGGGTGCTGGACAGGCATATCCAACGGCGTTCTGCTGCCGGTTATGTGGGACACGACGTCGCGGGATGCGTGCATCGATAGGGTCATCTTGCCCGGCAGCACAGTCCACAGCCCGCGGATACCTTCCTTCGTGCAGTGGTCGATGACCGCGTAGTTCGGTGCGGTGCCCCACTGATCCCGCTGTGCCCCTGTGTGCTCGGTTTTCGAGCACACCCACGCGACGCCACCGTCGTGGTCGATCACGCCCGGCGCGAACCATTCCCTCAGCTCAGCGTCGAGGGCGGCGACCTCCGTGGCCGGGACCGGCCAGCGGCCCGGCCGGTCCACCCACCGCTGTACGCCGCCATAGCGTGAGGCCAGCACGGTCCCGGCCGCCGCGGCGGGGGCCAGTGCCGGCCAGCCGAACTCCAAGCCGATGATCGGGCGCGGCAACTGTCCTGGGTAGGCCATCATCATTTCCAGCCGCGAACGCAGTTGTGCGCCGATCACCGAACCGGCGGTCTCCAACAATGGTTTGGTGCCGATTCCCGCGCAGACCACGACATTCGGTGTGCTGATGGGTCCTTGTGCGGTGTCGATGGCCTGGACGCCGCCGTTGTGGACGACGATGCGGTGAGCGCCCGTGGCCACGGCGATCTCCACGCCCAGGGCTACACACCGTGCGGCGAGTTCGCCCAGCAGCGCGCGGGTATCGATGACCAGCTCACCGACAGCGCACGCTGCAATGTCGCGTCCCTGGTCGCGGAGGAGTCCGCGAATCTCCGGCGTTGCGACGGTGTGGTGGGCGATGCCGTGGCGCCGCCACAGGGTTTCGTAGGTGTGCAGAGTCTCCGGACGCGCCAAGTACCAGCAGGCCTCGGTGGTGACCACGCATTCGGGAAACGAGGACTGGTAGGCGCTTTGCGCCTGCCGACACGCGGCGACGATCTCCGGATGCCAGCGCGCATACAGCGCGCCGGAGTGGATCATGCCATGATTACTGGTCGTCGCACCGGATCCCAGCAGTCCGCGCTCGAGCAGCACTACCGTCCACCCGGCAGCGGCGAGACGCGCGGCGGTCATCAACCCCGCGATACCGCCGCCCACGACGACGCAGCCGACCGTGCGTGTCATCTTCGACCACCTTCCCTGCCTTAGTTGGAGGACACCAGGCGCCGGGGCACTCACCGGATACGCATGTGATTCACCGGCGTCACCCACGGGGAGCACGCGGTGGTTCGGGGCGCAGGCCCGGCGCCTGGTGCTGGATCCAGCCTCGCGCAGCGAATGTGCCTGGGCGACAGCGTCGATCGAACAAACGGATGTGCGGAATCTGCGGTCGACACCACCGCAGGCGGCCTACAGTGTGTCCCGTATCAACGCCTATCGGCGTACATCAAGGGATGGCCATGGCCGACAGTTCACACTTTGCGTGGAATACACCCGAGTTCCGTGCTTTCCTGGCTGCCAGACGCCCAGGTCACGCGTTCATGTTGGTCCGCAAAGCAGCGGGCATGACCCAGGCCGGGTTCGGTGATCTCATGAACTGGGACCGCACCCACGCCGGACGTGTCGAACGCGACGAGGTCGCCACGATCTGCGACATTTACCAGATGGGCCGCACCGCCGATGCCCTGGGCATCCCGCGGCTGGCGTTGCTGCCCGCCTTGCTCGAAACGTCCGACGTTGGGAACATCGAAATCACCGACAGCGAAGGAGCCGACGTGGACCGTAGGCAGTTCGGGCAGGCCAGCGCATTCATCCTCGCCGCCGCCCTCACCACCACCCCGGCCGCAGCGACCTCCCACGCTGCGGCTGCCCGACTCGTGGGGTCCGACCACGTGCGCTACCTGGCCGATGTCGCCGACCAGCTGTGGGCACACGACAACGACTTCGGCAGCGGCGGCCTCGTCCAGACTGCGCTCGACCAGTTCGCCACCGCCAAACAACTGCTCGACCACGCCGACTACGATCCACGTACCGGCACCGAACTCGCCGCGGTCGCAGCAAATCTCGGCCTGGTCAGCGGTTGGCTGGCCTACGACAGCGGAGACCACGCCACCGCCGCCACCTGCTACAAGGACGCGCTGATCCTCGCCGAACGCGGCGGAGACGACTCACTGGCCGCCGACATCATCGACGCCCTACGGCAGCAGGCATGGACCGGCGGCCGGATGCGTGAAGCCCTGCAACTGAGCCTGCGCGCCAGCGACCGCAGCCGCCACGACCCCTCCGCCCGCCTGCAAGCACTGCTCGCCGCCCGCGAAGGCGTCGCCTTCGCCGCTATCGGTGACCGCAGCCAATGTGAACGCGCCCTCGCCGCCGCCTGGCGCCAGGTCGATCGCGGCCTCGACGACGCCAACGACCCGATCCGGCTGCACTACATCACCGAATCCGAGATCCGCACCATCGAAGCCCACGCCCGCCGCTACCTCGGCCAGCACGACAAAGCCGTCACCATCTACCACAGCAGCGTCATCAGCGGCACTCATCCACTTCGCGACGAAGCGTCCTACCGGGCCTACTACGCAGCCTGCCTCGCCCTCCTCGGCGACACCACCACGGCACTCACCGAAGGACTCACCGCCCTCACCATGCTCGAAGGGCCCGTGCAGTCGGCCCGCCTAGTCAACGAACTGCGCCCCGTCTACCGCGCCGCGCAGCAATCCCGCAGCAATGACGCCGACCAGTTCAGAACCCGATTCGACACCCTCATTTCGGCCGCGTAGGTCATCGCCAGACACCATCAACTGACCCGCGGTTCGAACACGCAGCAACGATCTTCGCCTCAACCGCACCGTGACCCGGCACCTACGGTCCTGCGCCAGCAGACGAGGACCAACATCGCTCGCTCGGCTTCTACTTGCCGAGTCCGCTGACCGACTCACCTCTACGGCACTGGATCCACCGTCGCGGTAAATTCCTCAGTGGGGGCGGGTCACAAGCCCGCCGAGGCACCAACGGGGAGGAATTCTGATGGGGAGCGTGTACGAATCCGATCTGGACGACGAGCGCGTCATCGACGAGTACCGCGGAACACCCGAGTGGGAGAACGAAGACGGCGACTTGGCCGAACACGGCCAAATCTCCGAGGTTGATCTACGCCTGCTGGGCTACCGCAAAGAGGACCTGGAGGCAGTATTCGGACCTCGAACCGAGCGGACCGAGGCGGGCCGACCGGTGTGGGACCTCGAGCACGTCAAACAGGTGGAAGCTGAGCGGTTCGGGCCGTTCGCCGGACGGATCAAGAAGCGCATGATGGCTTTCGACGATCTCGATGCCGCCTGTGACGACCTGGAGGAACTCTTCACCACGATGGCTTGCTCCGCACAGCCCGACTGCGGCCAAAAATCTGGAGATCCGGGACAAATCGCTGCCGGGTAGCGTTTGAGACGGGGTGTGGTGGGCGGTGCAGCAGGTGGGTGCCGGGCACTGCCGTTGATCGCGCGCAGCCACTGCACCCCCCGAGCGCGACGGAAATAGAACGCGGCTGGCGCCTCGTATGTCGCTGCGGCAGCGACACCGCGATCGCCTGGCCCTCATCGACGCCACCTCCGCCGCCAGTATTGCTGAATCCAGCATCGCGCGCGGTGCGCGCGCTCAGTCACGATTTGTGAAGGCCGCCGCGCCTGCTGCGCGCGCGACACGCGCGTCGCCGTACCGGACCGCGCGTACAGACCAGCGCTCCGCCGCGCGCCAGCCGCTGACACAGGGCCTGAGGAGCATCGCGTTGAGCGCAGCGGCGAGCGAGACATGGACGTGATCGACGACCGGGACGACATGCTGCGAGCACGGGACGACGAACCCGGTCTGCACGTCGATCACCATCATCGGTATCCCGCCCACTTAGTAGGCTGCTGCGGATGAGTGGACTCCTCGCCAGAGCCCCTGCCTTTAGACGACGCCCGAATCGACAGAAAAAGCTGCAGCACAGTGCATTTCGCGAGAAGCGACCATTCGGCTCCGCGACTTCGCGAATGTCTTGTGGTGGACTGATCACATGACAGATGATCACCCAGCACTCAGCACCGCCTTGCCCCAGCCGGTGGCCGGGGCGCTGCGCGACGCGGTCACCGGACTGCACTCCTGTGGCGCTGTCGTCGTGGCAGGATTCCCGGGGTCTGGGAAGTCGACGGCCGCCGCGTATCTCGCGAACGTGTTGGGTGCCCCGGTGCTGGACAAGGATCGGTTCGCGCCGTTGCTGGAGCAATCGGTCATGCGGAAGTTGACCGGCGATCCCCACGATCGCGACTCCGATACCTACCGGACGCTCGTGGGGCCCGGTATCTACGACGGGCTCATCCGGACCGGACTCACCGTCGCCGCTACACACCCGGTCGTGCTCGATGCCCCGTTCCTGTCCACCATCCGCCATGCCGCCACGCGCGAGATGCCGCTGCGTGATCACCTCCGGGATTACACTGGCCTCCCGGAATCGGTTCCTCTGGTGACGATTTGGCTCGATGCGGCCGAGCCGGTGATCCGCGCGCGGATGATCGCGCGCGACGCCGAACGCGACGCACCCAAGCTGGCGGACTGGGAAATCTATCGCAAGGAAGTGCTCGACAGCGGAGTCCGCGCCCTCGCCCACGCCTTCTGTGACCTCGTCATCGCCACCTCCCCCGCCGAGGGATAGCCGTCGGGGCGGGCGGTCACTGACGAGAGTCGGCGCGCAGCGCGTCGATCGCGGGCAGCGTCTGACTGCGGAGCAATCGTTCGATGCGGGTGCGCTGCTGCTCGTCGACACCCACCAGTGGCGCCCGTACCCGTAGGGGGAAGCCGGGCAGCCGTGTGGCTGCTGCGGCCTTGGCGAACGCGATGTCTGATAACCCCATCGCCTTGCGGGTGTCGCTGTAGGTATCGAAGACCCGCTGCCAGCTACTCGCCGAGGCTTCATCACCAGCCCTGGCGGCTGCGGTGATCGCGACCGGCAGCTCGGCGACCGGTCCGCCTGCGCCGGTGACGACCCCGTCCAGGCCAAGTTCAGCCAGCCGCGCGGCGGCGCGGTCGTCACCGACGAGCACCGACAGCCGCGGGCAGCCTGTCTTGTACGCCCGGGTGATCGCGAGATCCTTACCCGAGTCCTTGACACCAATCAGCTGCGGGAACTCCCCCGCCAACCGTGCCACCACCACCGGGCTGACCGGGTTACCGGTGTGGCGTGGGAAGTTGTACACCAGCCAAGGCAGCGCGATGCCGGTCATGGCTTGGCGGAAGAACTGCTCGATGCCGGACTCGGGCGCCTCGGCGAAGAAGTACGGCGCGATCACCGCCACCTCGTCGGCATGCTCCGCGGCATGGCGCGCCGCCGCGCGGACATCGGCCACCGCCGTCGCCCCGACATGCGCGATCACCGTCCCCGCCCACTCGCTGCGGCAGTACTCGAGGACGCAACGCCGCTCACCGGCGGTGAGACCGGCGAACTCCCCACTGGTTCCGTTGACCAAGATCGTGCCCACCCCTGCGGACGCGAGCAATCGAAGGTAGTCGGTCAACGCCGCAATGTCGATCCGCCCAGAGGCCTGGAACGGCGTGAGAACGGCTACGACCGCAGAATCCACCATCTCCTGATTCAACCGCGAACGGCAGCCGCAACGACCAGCGGCCGCTCCGGCGAGTACGGCAACTGCACCCGCAGGAATCGGGAAGCCGCAGTCCTGCCGCGTGGTGTGGAGCGAGCTGTGGCCGGATGCCGTTGCGCTGGTGCTGTGACGTGCCAAGAGGTATCCCCAAGTTACCGGCCCTGGGGGGTGCCCGACACGCTGTCCTGAGGACATCGCGACCCGGATTCGGTTACGAGAAGTTGATTGCTGCGGCGGTGGTCGTGACAGCCAGATGTGGTGGTCGACTATGAGCGTCGCTAGAGCTACACGGGGGTGACCGCGCGCAGTGCGCGCTATATGCGCGGTGCGCGCGCCTGCGCAGAAGGGCGGGCGGAATCGTCGACGGTCCGTGTGCACCGCCATGCACAGTGCGCGCGGAGGCTCTTAGTTCGGCGCCAGGAGCGGATGGCAGGCTGACAGCCACCTGCCTGGTTGCGTGGCAAGAAGTGGTCGCCGAGCTGGAATGCGTCCTAGCTGGCCGGCACCAGAAACTTCGGCACAGGGACCATGTCCGACGCGAAAAGATCCCCATCGACGACTATCTCGCCGCTTGCTGGCCCTTGGCGGTGAGCGAGGTGAGTGCTCACTCGCCTATTGGCGCCATTTGAGTGGCGAAGTGACTTTGGCGGCATCGGCGATCTGGATCGCGGTGGTCGTTTTCAGCTTGGTGTAGGAGTCGTGGATCCATTCCTCCATCAGCGTGTTGCCTGCTGCTTGGTATTCGAGGGCCTGGATGAGGCATTCGAGCCGGTCGGCGTCGCGGGCGCACACCGCTTCGAGAGTGGCTTGGGCCTCGAACTCGGCGACGGTGCGTTGCAACGCTTCCCGGGCGACTTGCGGTAGTCCGGCGACCTGGGCAGCGGTCACCTCCTCGTGGCTGGCGACGGTCATGAAGGGCGTGGAGGTCTTGTTGTTGTCGCCGGTGCGGGTTTCCTGACTGTCGTGCCAGACCGCCATATGGGCGGCCGCGGCCGGGTCGCCGCCCTCGACGGCGGCGATGATCGAGGCGAGTTGCGCAACTCGGCAGGTGTGGTCAGCGACCGATTCCGGGTTGGGTATGTGGGCTTGGCGCCAGCCTTTGCGGGGTTCGCGTTTAAGGTTGCCCAGCTCGAAGGCGAAGGCGGCGATTTCGGCTGCGGCGTTGGGGCCGAGCTGTTGTGCATCCATAGGTGTTCCTCCGCGTCATCGGCTGGACATGCGTACTGCGTAAGCCACGTTAGCCAGATCGTGGCGGGCCTGGGGCATGAGTTCGGGGTCGCCGCTCATTCGGTCGAGCGCGGCTCGGGTCGCGGTGCGCAGGGCGGGGTTGGCGGCGGTCAGGTGCGGGTGGCTGGCGATCAGGTCGGCGAGGGTGTGGGCGTAGAGGTCGGCTTGCCCGGTGCAGTGGCCTCACCACAGGCCGTGCGAGGGGTCGGCCGCACCGGCGCTGTTGCTACGCAGTTTCGGACAGTCCGGACCTGTCCCAGAGTGTGAGTGTTGCGATGAATCCATGAGCCGACGGTGTTGGGTACGGCATCACCGATCCGGGATCGACCGTGTTGCGCTGCGCTTTCTCGGTCAGCTTTGCGGCCAGCGGCACCATGAATCTTTCCCAGATGGTGTTGTGGAGCAGGATGACGTGTGCACGGAACTTCTCGGCCAGTTGCTCATCGTCCTGAGGTCCGATGTCAGTCTCGATCACCAGCTTCAGCGCGCTGGGTGTCAACGAGGCATCGACGCAGAGCAGTGCGTCGACCGACTCGAACGCAGCATCTGCTCGGTGCGCGACATGCCCGTGTCGCCACTCCTTGATGGTGTCGTGAAAGTTCGAGGCGTCTGGATCGCCTGACGCTGCGAAAAGCCCGGCAAGGTCGATCTTTCTCCGACGGGTACTCTGACCGACACGACCGTAGCTGATTACCGCCGCCTCCCACAGAGCTCTGCGCACAAACAGATTGGACGGCGTGACCGGAGTATTCAGTCGTGCTTCCAAGACAGAGTCGGCATGGCGGAGATCCAGCCACGCCGATCCCCACTTCCGCAGGACATCCGCATCAACGCTGTCCAATGACGCACACTGCTCGATCCGATCCACGGTCGAATACCACCACATTCAGGCCACCAACCGATACCGGCTTTTCGTGCCGAACCTTGATGCGTCGCCGTGTGTGCTGGCGGCGCGGGTCCCGTGACCGGTCACCTGCGTCCCGGTCGGTGGTCTGCTCAAAGTCGTCGGCGAGGTCGATGTCGCGCGAGGATCGAGCTTTCGGAAACGTCGAGTCGTTGCCTGCGCCGCTGGCGCCGCGTCGACCTTGCCCCCGGACCCGGCCCCAGACGTCGGAGCGCTACGTTGCAGCACATGGGAATGCCTGCCGCCATCGTCGTCGAACCGGTTGTCTCGGAAGAGAAGGTCAAGGCACTACTTGCGCTGGGCACCGAACTGATGAACCTGGACTACAAGAGCGAAGTCGACCTCAACGACCACCCTTCGTTGGTGGAGTTCGCGAAAGATGTCGCCGCCATGCGGGCTTGCGGCGGCTACATCGTGATCGGCGCCGATGACCAGGGCCAGCTGACAGGCGACATGACTGAGCCGCTGGCCAAGCAGTTCGACGAGGCCAATCTGCGGCAGAAGCTGGAAAAGTTCCTCCACCCGACCCACGTCATCCCCGCCCAGCATGTCGTGAACGGATCGCACGTCGTGCTGGTGTATGTGCCCCGCCACCCGCTCGGCTTCACCGTCGTGAAAGCGCTCGGCGAGTACCCCAAGCACGGAAAGCCGAAGCACGTGCTTCGTCCAGGCGATGTGTTTCTCCGGCGTGGCACTTCCAGTGTGCGGTGGGAAGAGGCCGAGGTCGAGGATCTGCTCGCTGCGCGTGATGCCCGACTGCGCGAGCAGCATCGGCAGGAATTCGCTGCTACTGTTGCCGCGATCCAGGCTGGCGCGCAAGGTCAGTCCATTGCTCATGGCCCAGCGCAGGCGCTCACGTGGCAGCTGGATAAGGCGTCGTTCGACGGTGCCGTTCTAGAGATGCTGCGCCAGCGTGATCTGGTGCCGGTGCGGCTGCTGCTCCTCGGAGCGCCCGGTGATGCCTTGGCCGCAGCCGACCGCGAAGACATCGACGAGTACCGAACGATCCTCGACCGGTTGATCTCCCTCGCCGGGATCGCGCTCACCCTCGACCACGATGACACCGCGACCTCGGTCATCGACCAGCTGGCGAAGATCTACTGCTACCCACCCGTGCCGCGGCACACCGATCCCAAGCTGCTGGCGCTGCTGTGGCTCGAAATAGTCTTCCGTGCCGAAGCGCTGGGCGGTCTCGCGGTATACCTCGGCAAATGGGACATCGTCCGCAGGCTCGCCCTGCAACCCTCGCCCGAGGCGTTCTGGCCGACCTGGCTCCGACACGGTCTGACCATGGGTTACCGCAGCGAACTCTTCCCGAAGATCAACGGGCAAAACGAACTCGGTGGCTTGATCCCGCCAGCGCGCCGAATCACCCACCACCTGCCAGCTCTGCGACCATACGTCGTGGACGACAGCGGCTACGAGGCCGAGCCTGGCACTGCCATCCCCGACCGCGATCAGGTGCTGGATGCGCTCTGCGGTTTCGACGCGCTGGCAGCGCTCATCGTCACTACCCGGCCCGGCCGCCGCGCCGGGGAACAAGACAGCGGCTACTACCCTTCGTTCGGCAACTACTACTCCCGACGTTCAGAACCCTGGTGGGCAAAGCTCGCCACCGACCACCACTTCCGCACCGCGTTGCTGGGCGAGGTCAACGACGAAGCGCTCGGCGACGCCATGCTGGAAGTCGCGGAATCGACCCGACACATGGGAGTCGGTGGTTTCGGTATCTGGTCGACAGAGACCGAGCCAGTCCAACAAGCGATCAAAGCCGCAAGGCAGCGGTCGATCCCATCGTGAACCCACGGCCGTGTGTCGGCATTCCGTCCGGAGGTTGTGCGAATTGTGGTGGCTCACCAGCCCACCGTTACGGCAAGATCGCACGATATGAGCACTGCGTCGGTGAAGAGAATCCCGATCTTCGACATCACGATGACCGAGTCGATCGCCGATGTCCTCGCTCAGACCGACTACCCCGGACTGACCAACACCGAGATCGACAGATTGCTCGAGCAGATTCGGATCACCAGTGACGGCGGCAGCAACAAGCGTGACCGGCTCTATCGCACCCTCCATAACGTCCAGGTCCGTCAGGGCTGTGGAAATGCGCTCGGCGGATTCGTTGCACGCGCGATGGCGCCCGCGCGATACGTGCAAGATCAGCGCCGATGGGAAGCGTTGCGCGATCAGCTCAACGCGGTATTGATCCTGCACGGCTACTTCGTCACCGACAACGGAAAACTTGCCCACGGCGCCAAGGCCGCCACCCTGACCGAGGCCGCGAAACTGGCAGGCGAGCTGCGTACTGAGCTGATCCGGCGTGACACCCACGCCGTGTTGCTGCAGTACACCGAAGAGGAGGTGATCGTGAAGGATCTCTTCCACGCGATGAGCGAAGCCGCGAAATCGGTGCCCGACCGTGTCCGCGCGCTTACCGGGATCGGCCTCGATGGAGCCGAACTGTACGACGAAGCATTCGGCACCAACCGCATCCAGCCGAAACTGTTCATCAACAGCTTCGATAACGCCTCGCTGATCAGCGAGCACAGAGGGTTCAAGAACCTGCTGCTGGGAGTGCATGGCCACTACCGAAATCCGCGTGCCCACACCACACGCCACGGCTCAACCGAAGCCCGCATCGACTTCTACGACCTGTTCAGCCTTCTGTCCTACATCCACCGCCGACTCGACACCAGCCGCACCTGAGACGCGCGGCTCTCGGTGCATGCCCACGAATGGCGGCGATCTGTGCGCTGGGCCGGGCCGTCGAACGGCAGGTGGTGCCCGCGCCCGCGGTCCGTGTTGCTGGACCGCTTCACCGCGCACCCCGACGGCGCTGTCGACCCAGCGCAGTCCAGCGACCGCGATCACCGTTCCCCCCGCCGTATGGCCGGACAGCTGTCTCATCCCGCGTGCTCGGCGCCGATCAGCCTGTGCCGGGGGTGCTCGCCCCAGCCGTGACCGAGTAACCAGGTCTGCACGGGTGCTGGACCGGGGCGAGTTTTAT
Source organism: Nocardia sp. NPDC004260 (assembly GCF_053603155.1). Classification (NCBI taxonomy): domain Bacteria; kingdom Bacillati; phylum Actinomycetota; class Actinomycetes; order Mycobacteriales; family Nocardiaceae; genus Nocardia; species Nocardia sp. NPDC004260. The sequence goes on from NZ_JBSGEZ010000047.1 coordinate 16,995, forward strand.
CAGTGCGGCGGCCAGGTCGGCTGCGTGGGCCGACGTACATCTTGCGGACTTCCACCACCGCTGTCTGCTGGAGGTAAGTCCTGTATCCGCCGCAGACGATTGGGTCGCCGCCGGAAGAGTAGGCCACAACGAACAGTCCGCCCGGCGGCTGGAATTCGTATGGATTGTCGGGGTCGGGCGGGTCGTCGAAACCGACTATCTCGCGGCGCTCGTTCCGACCAGCCCGAGCGGGCGCCACGGCAGCCTCCGCCCGTCCGCCAGCGGCGCTGCAACTGCCCGTGGTTCGCCGTGAGCTGCCGCGGCGCAGCCCGTGCTCCCTGTGTCGAACGATCTCGGTACTTCTGCAGTCGAATGGCGATCGAGGCGAAGTCGTTGGTGGAGAATTGAATTGGTAGCAGGCCGTTGGCGCTCGCCGACGGAATCGAGAGTTGGACTATTGCGGCCCAGGGGGTTTGTTGTGCTCGTTGCCCGCGACGCCAGCGGAGACAAGGCGGAGGCATCACGGGATCTGCCAGCGGATGAGTTCACGTGTCCGGCATGTGCGGGGCCCGTGCTGCTGAAGCGGGGCCGGGTCAAGGTTGCGCACTTCGCGCACCTGCCCGGCTCGGACTGCTGGAGCGAACCAGAGAGCGTGACCCACCTGCGGGCCAAGCAACTACTGGCCGCACGTTTCCGCAGCCAGGGCTACGAGGTCAACCTTGAGGAGGTCCACCACCGGCACGGCCGCCGCGTCGATGTCGCTGTCACCGTGCCCGCCCGCGCGGGGTCAGCTCGTGTGGCTGTCGAGATACAAGATTCGGCGATCTCGGTCGAGGACATGAAAGCCCGGACTCGCATCGATCGTCGGCTGGGGTTCCTGCACACCCTGTGGGTGTTCACCGACCAACGTGCACAGGTTCTGCTGGACATCGCCCAGGCTCCCCTCGAAGAAGGAATCGAAACCCGCGTGCCTCGTGAACTCCTCTGGGTCGATAACCGCCATTACGAGGGCATTTTCGTGCTCGACGTTGACACCGAAACGGTCTGGAACCTCCAGTTGCATCCGGTACACGAACGCGAGAGCTACGACCAGGACGCGCAGCCTCACTACTACAGACCCCGCACCCTCAAGCACATCACTACCAGCCCTGCCACATTCGCGCTGAGCTGCCGCCCCGGCCGCTACGACAACGAGTGGGCTGTCATCTTCACACCCAGCAGCGCAGCCTCATAGGCAGAGTCCCGCCCAGACGCCGAAGGGGCCCAGCAGCGAACTCGCACCGTTCCTGGCCGTACCCGGCCGATCCTGCCACCGTGCTGGTGTGGACCGCCGGGCGCTACCGTAGACGGTGCGCACGACGGTCCGCCAAGACCCCCCTGTTGATCGAGGGCACCCGGCAACACAGATCATCCGTACCATCAGCCGTCGATGACCTTGCGCAGGCTCTTCTCGTTACTGTCGTTCAACCCGTAGGCAAGCAGGTAGCTGACGATGAAATCGTTCGTGTAGCCGGCGGCGCGGATGTCCGAGGTGATCTGAGGGACCAACTCTCGGACGAAGTAGTTGTGCTTCCAGTCGTGATAGCCGTTGTTGCCGTACTGCACCAGTTGTTCGAACAACGAAAGGACCTCATCTGTGGGAGGTTCTGCAGGGGTGCCGGAAAGAGCGTCGACGGCCCGTACTGCGGAGGCCCAACCTTTGAGGTCCGCCAGGCCCGAGGCGGGCGGACCCTCCAAGACCGCCACAATGCCGCCCTTGGCCACGGACACCGCCATCGCCATCTCTTTGACAGTGGGGTAGTCGACAAACGCCAACCCTCTTCGTAGATGCAATTTCTGGGATTTGGGTGTCACCGTGCGGTCGTTGCCGAGCCCGAACGGCGTTCCGCCCAAGGCTCCGGCGACGCGGACAGCGTCGGACAGGTTCCCGCCTTCTGATTCGACCCGGCTCATCAGCGCCGACTCATGCTCGGCGCGTGCGGACGGGTTTCCCTCTGCCCACGGAATCCAGACACCCTGGTGCTCGATGGTTAGTTGCATTGGACCAGTCAACCTCATCCACCGACATGCAGGTGGCAACGCCGCCGACGCCGCCCACCAGCGGCCGTGGCGCTGGGGAACGTGAGTGACCGGGAACTCCGACTGGTCCGATCAGCAGTCGGTGGCCAACGAAGCCGCCGATGCCCGCAGCGCCGTCTGAGCCAAATCCGAATCCCTCAAGGCGGAGATCTACGTTCGAAGAGCAACGGCCCGGCGGCGCGAAGAACGTCCGCAACCGGTGGTAGACCGGGCGACCGATCGGCGGGAAGTCTCGAAATGCTCGAACTGACCAAACCGTGCCGTCCGCTGCGGACCTGACACAGCTTTCAACTCCGGTTGTATCTTCAAGGAAGCGACGACAGCGGCAAACTCAACCTGCCCCACGACCCAGCGGTTATCCACAGTTGGCTACACGGGGATGATCCCGGGCGTGCACGTCGTCGCCCTACTCGGCGCCGTCGGCCCCGCACACGCGGGGATGGTCTGGCCATATAGCTCGCCGGTCCGACGCCTCGGCCCCGCGCGTCGGGGATGCTCCGCGGGGCGAGATCGCCGAGAGCTGCTGCTCCGATGGGTTCGTGGACGGTTAGCGTCCGCGTGCTTCGCGCTGGTGTTCGCGTGCGAGTGCGCGGGCTTCACGCCCGGCGCGGGTGGTGCCGGTGCCGGGGGTCGGCGGCTGCCGGTTCAGCTCTTCGGCAGGTGGCGGCATGCTCACAGCCAGGATGCGGGCGACGTCGGGCGGTAGCTTCGCCAGTAGTTGCGCTTGAGCTTGCAGGATGCGGTCCAGCTGTTGCTGGCGGGCGTTCTCGGCTGCCTTCTGGGCTTCTTGGCGTTCGAGTGCTCGCTGTACGGCGTTTTGGACGCGCGCTTTCGCCTCCTGCTGCCGTTGTTGCTGCTGGCGTATCAGCTCCGGTACGTTGTGCATCTCACGTTGCACTCCGCGCGCCTGCTGCTCGAGTGCCCGGCCGAGTTTGCGTGCCTTCTCGGCTTCAGCGCGGGACACCTCCACCATCTGGAAGCGCTCGGGGAAGTCGCGTCGCAGCCCGTCGAGTTGCTTGCGGACTGTGGGATCCGCGGCCCCTACTCGCATCACCCAAGTGCCCGTTGCGTGTGGGTCGCGGGTCAGTACTTCCCGGTCCAGGCGGATTTGGTTGAGGGTGTGGGCGTCGCCACGGATTACGACACCACTTTTGTACTCGGTGAAGTCCCGGCCACCCTGCTCGTTGACGCGGGCGGTGTCGTGAACTCGCGTGTTTCCCTTGCCCTTACCGAGTTCAATCTTTGCCTCGTGGCGCCACCCGTTCGCGCGGGTTTCGCCGCGTTGCTGCGCCATCCCTCGATGGAAGTGGCGGCCACGGTCGCGCGCTTTGCGGGATCGTTCGCTTCGGCGACGTCTCTCGTCCTCCTCGGACATCCTCGACCGTCCCCCCGCCGCCGCACCCGGTGCCCACTACCGTGGGTGCGCTCCCGAATCGCAGTAATCGTCTATGCGGTCGGCGATATCGTCGGTGAAACCATCAGCGTGTTCGATCATCGACAGCAGCATGTCCACCGGGTTGTCCACCTCGGAGGTGTAGTCGTAGCAGACCGACGGCCCGATCCCGTGGTACACCGGGGTGCCATTGGAGGGCACGTTGACCATCAGCCCGCCAGCGTTGCGGACCAGGTACTCGGTCAGGTAGCAGACGAGTTGGTCAGCGGTAACGGCGTTGTCTTCCAGCGCTTCCCGAGTCGGGAACAGTGCGAACGCACAGTGTTCCACCCATTCGAGCATGGAGGGGGTGTAGCGTCCGGCCGCGGGCCGTGGTGGCACGCTCTCACCGGTCGTGAAGTCCTCGGCGACCGGGACCGCAGGGAGGGTTTCGTCGAAGAGTGTGTCGATCTGGGTGTAGCAACGACGCAGATCAGCCCACTCGCCCCACTCGGGAGCGAGTTGAGCTTCTGCGTCATAGACGGATGCGAGATCGGCCATGCCTCATCCCCTCGATACGTTGCTGCCGCGATTGGCTTTGATCGTATCGGTCCCGGTGGTCATCGACCGCCGAAATCGTCCCCCGACCACACCAAGCGCCGCGCCTAGTCGCTGGGCAAGGTTGCCACGCTGCTGCGTCGCATCTGCTTCCCCGTCCGCTCTGAGCGAGACGGTCTTGCCGCTTGACTTGGGCCGATTGTCTCACCGCGCGCGGCGCGCGCTCATTATGCGGGTAGTGGACGCGCTCGGTCTCGTGATTTTGTCGCTGGCTGGTCGATACAGGGCGCGCGCGATGCTGTCTACCTCTGTTGCATCTTGGTCGCGGTCGAACCGAGTTTGCCGGCCGAGAGATGCCGACGTTGGATGCTGGAGCGGCGGCAGGGGAAGCAGGTTCCTCGCCGCTGCGCGCGTGCAACGCGCGTTGCCTGGCTGCCCCAGCACACCGGCTGGCACCCCTGGGCCGGTGAAATCCGGCTGCCCGCGCGTGGCCTGTTACAGAGTCGCGCGCCAGGTACGACCGGGCACAGCGGAGACTGAGCATGCACATCGTGCGCGGTGGATGGATCGACAGGGCAACTCGCTCACCACGTCGGCGAGCACGACGCGCACGCTTCTGCGCTTGTTGCGTTAACGGCTGGCGCATGCGCCCGCGAAGCGCCGATTCTGCACGCGGTCGTGCGCGGCGACACGAGGTGGCCGCGCACGACGGGCGCGCCGGATGCCCCCGATGTGACTGAGCGCGCACCGCGCGCAAGTTCGAATCGAGTACGCGATCGGAGCGCAAGCCGCCCGTGCTCGCGCTAGCGGCCCTCCCCGGAGTGGCCCTCGGCCGTCTCGGTGAACCATCGACCACTTCGCCTGCGGCGTGGGCTGCCGCTGGTGCCGCGGTACGGATGTTGCACGACGCGCCGTCACCGCCCCAGCCCGGTCGAAGCCGTGACGAGATCGTATTGCAGCTCGACGGCGAGCGTGCGTGGCTCGCCACGAACGATGTTCTCCCCGCCGATGTCATCATTCGCACCCGCAGGATCGCCGAGGCCGCGCTGCGGCCATCGACGCCTGTGTTCACCCACGGCGACAATCTACGACCTCGCCACTCTGACACGAGGAGCACCTCGATGACGTGGTGGTTGCCGATCGGAACGAACTGCTGGTGAGCGAGCTCTACAGCGACTTAGACCAGCTGCCCCGCGCTGAGTGACCCATTGGAATCGCGTCTCGGAAGACCGGCCCCGACCCAGTCGCCTAGCTCGGTCACCGATTCGGCGATTCGCAGCCCACAATACGTCCTATGTTCAGCGTGTCTCCGGACCCACGGCACCATACGCACGATCGGTGACGTGAGTTTGTGCCCGGTATAGCCCGTCCGCAGATCACGCCCCGGTGTCGCTGCCGAGCGACCCAGCGAGGTGATCCGATGTGCGTTGGCCCGAGAGGCAGTAGAGTCACCTGCTGGCGCTGAAAAGGACTGCGTTACATACATATTGGGTTGTGGATGGCATGGGTCCAGCGCGGGACTTTCCACTGCTGTCCATGATCTGGGGCGGAAGGGGGGCCTTCGGTGGACAACGGCTTGGGGCCATTGCCGGATATCGCGACCGTCATGCGAGTGTTCGCGCGGGCCTCGGAGTCGGGGATGGCCGCTGCAAGTGATTTTCGTGGCGGGATACTCGAATCGCTCGTGGGCCTTGTGGATGCGCATCGTCGCATGGCTGCGGCGCAGCCGAGATGGCGCGACGTGGAGGTCGTATGGGCCTCGGAGCAGGTCCCGGTGTTGTCTGCAGCCGGTGCCGATCCCTTCGCTGGTGCGTGGGAGGATGCGCAGCGGCATATGCTCGACATCGACCTCGTGAGCTGCGAGGTCCTTGGAGATCCGAATGCTGAAGCGGTGGAGCATCATGAGGGCTTGGGCGCGGTTTTCGGGCGGATGGTCCACCTCCACAGGGTCTCGTTCAATCCGTTCGTACTGGACGGCCCGGCAGGCAGGAACCGCCAGCAGCTCGGCCGTGCGTTAGTAGCCTACGAGGGCCTTGCGCGCGAGTTAGTCAGCGGCAGAGCGTATTTGCCTTCGCCGTTCGCGCGACCGGACTCGTGATCCAGCACGGTGCAGATACGTGTGGCAGCCCCGACAACAGCTGGTAATCGCAGCCGCCGCCTTGTATCTCGGTGGACGGGCAGCTCATAGATCACCGAGTCTCTCCACTGCGCCGATACGCTCTCCGTACAGATTCAGGGGGCTGATGCCTCTACGGGAAGTCCGTGAGAACAGCAGCGATGAACTTCTTGTAGTAGCGCTGCGCGATGTCGGCGAACACACGTGTAGCGTCCTCGGGAGTCCGGTCTGTCCCGCCGGCACGATAGGTTGTGCGTCCGGGTGCAGATCCCACCACGGACGTGCTCGGGATGTCGCGGTGCACCATCCGATGACGCACATCCACCATGTCTGGGTAGCTGGGATCAGCCAAGGCGTCTTGTGCCCACGTCTGCAGGTTCGGCCGCAGGGCGACACCGTCCTGTATAGCTTTGCCGAGTTTCCTCAGATCCAACTCTATTCTGGTGGTGCCTATGCACAGCCGGTATGCGGCAGCAGCGCACGCGTCCAGGCAGCTCACCGCGGACGCTGCGGCGTAGCTGATCGGCGCCAACGACAGAGTGTCGAACTGCTGGTTCGACACGCGCGCTTGCATCTCCGCGTGGCCGTCGGGTTCTGCGCCCCACTCGGCCAATCCGACGGCGATCAGGGCGAAGCCGACATGGCGGGCGGCCGCGGCGATGAGTCCGGCGGCGTTCTGCCCTTGAGCATGGGCCTGTATCGACGGGTGATTCGCCACGGTGTTGGCCAGCGCTAAGTACGTCGTATCTGGAGCGATCACTGCCTCCTCGGGTTTCGATTGGACCGTTCACTCGGCGGGTGCGTCCTCCACTGGGCGGCCGTGCCGCCCAGTTTCTCGAATGCGTGGCAGTTGGCCGACCGGTCGTCGACGAGGAGCGCATCGGACCAGGCCAGTCCAGCCCTCTTCAGCCAGGGCCCGAAGAAGCACTCTGGGTCCTCACCCCTCAGTACTCCGATTTCGCTGGAGCTGAGTATGTCATCGAATCGCGCGGCGATGGTCTGCATTATCGCTGGTGTCGCCGGTGTGTGATCGGTTCGTTCGGCGGCGGTGCGGAATGTGTTGGTGAACTGGTCGATGTTGTCGGTGGCCAGGACGACAGTCGTGTGGGACCGCGCTCGGTGCAGGGCGTTGATGAGCGGCTGGTCGACGGGCATTGCGGCGATGTCGTCGACGAGCTGGGTCAGCAGGAGATCGACGTCCAGGTCACGATGCTGGGCAGCGAGGTGGGTGAGGATGTCGCGGGAGGTCCGTGTCCCGCACATCCAGTCGCGGCCCTCGCGGTTGCCGGGTGTGAATAGCCGATCCAGCTCGCGAGTGAGGATCCCATGTAAGCAGTGCCCGGGGTCATCGGTGATGCTGTGCCAGAACGGTTTCCGGCACAGCACGCCGTGCCAATCGCAGAAGATGACCCGCGGCCGGTCGCGCAGCCGCATGATTTCCTGGATTGTCTCGATGGTGGAGTTGTCGGTGGTCATCTGGAGTAGAGGCGGGCGGCGGTGTTGCGGTCGAGCCGATCGAGGGTGAGCAGGCCGTCGAGGAGCCGGTGTTCGGTGACGTGCCCGGTGACGAGTTGGCGCAAGAGTTCGTCTCCCAGCTCCGAGAGGTGGACTCCGTCACTCCAGACGCTCGGCGCTCCTGCGGGTGGTGCGGTCGGCGCTGTCGGTGACCACCCGAAGGATGTCGCGGTGTACATGACGTCGTCCCAGATGTCGATGAAGTGCGCTCCCGCGTCGGCGGCGGCGCGTTGGGCGCGCCGGTTGTAGTCGGCCAGGTCGATATTCGCCGCGGCGACGTCGATGCCCGGTTCCCATCCCATTGGGGGTTCGCCGATCACGAGGACTCGCCGGGACCGGCTGGTGAGCAGGTCGAGAGCGGTGCGGATGTTGGTGTCGTACTCCTCGATTCCTACTGCTTCGGCGCTGCGGCCTTGGTGGTGGCGCCAGACATCATTGATGCCCACCCCCAGGACGGTGAGGTCCCAGCTTCCGCCGGCGTCGGCGGCGGCGCGAAGGATCGCCAGGACGTCTCGGGAGGTCGCGCCTCCTTCGCCGAAATTGTTGGAATGGATCGTGATCCAGGGGTAGTGGATGGACCAGCTGCTGATCAGCGCGTGGACGTAGCCGCGGTTGCGCCATTCGGTGACTGCGAGTTGTTCTCCGATTTCGGGCAGGTCGGCTTGGGTGGACAGTCGCGGGTTGTGGGCTTCGTAGTGTTCCATCAGCGACGTTCCGAACCAGGCGATGCGCAGCTGTCGGCGTGGCTGGGCGGGGTCGAGCGGACCGGGGTGGCGGGCGATGACGCGGGCGGGCACACCGACGGCGGTGGTGTTGGGGGCGAGTGAGGCCGTGACGACCGCGTTGGCTCCGACGCGCGTGTTCTGCCCGATGGTGACTCCGGCGGTGATCGTGACTTTGTTGGCGATGATGGCGCCGGATTCGATGGTGATCGGTGCGGCGTCGAAGCCGCTGACCCACGGAGTGATCGGGTCCCCGGGGGTGACGGTGTCGTGGGTGCGGGGGCGGTGGTTGTGGTCGTGGATATCGACCATATTCGACAGGCCCGCGCCGCGGCCGATGCGGACGGTGGTCATGGCGGAGATGACGACGTTCTCGCCGATCGCGACGTCGTCGCCGATGATGATGTGACCCCCGCGGTTGGCCTGCAGGGTGGTGCCGCGGCGGATGCTGACTCCGTCCCCGATGGTGATGCTGGCATCGGGGTCGATGAGGACGTCGACGTCCTCGGCGATGTCGCAGCCGGTGCCGATACTCACCGCCTGGCCGTGGCGGGCGCGGATTCGGTCGATGGTGGTGATCGTGTCGATGTCGGTCACGCTGGTCATGATCCTTGCTCTGCGGGTCGGGTGGTGCGCGATTGGGGTGGGGTGATCAGATAGTCGCCGATCACGATGGCGTCCAGGCCCAGCTGGGCGCCGCTGCGCAGCGCGTCGGCGGGCGAATTGACGATCGGTTCGCCGGGCCCGTTGAAGCTGGTGTTCAGTACGACGGCGATTCCGGTTTCGGCTTCGACGGCGTGCAGCAGGCGAGCGTATTCCGGTTGCAGGTCGGGATCGACCCGTTGCGGGCGCAGTGTGCCGTCGACATGCACGACACCCGGAATTTTCTGCTGCGCATCGGGTGTGGCGTCGTGAGCGACGATCATGAATTCTGCTGGCCCGGTCGGTGTGGTGGTCCAGGGGGCCAGATCGAGCATGCTCGGTGCGAGGGGACGCCAGTATTCGCGGCGTTTGACCTCGAGGTTGATGCGGTCGCGCGTCGTGGTGGTGCGGGGGTCGGCGAGGATGCTGCGAGCTCCCAGCGCGCGGGGCCCGGCTTCGGAGCGGCCCTGGTGCCAGCCGATGACCTTGCCGTCGGCGAGCAGGCGTGCGGCCGCGGTGGCGATGTCGGGTGGGGTTGTGTAGGCGGTTCCGGTGGCGTGCAGCGCGGTCTCGATGGCGTGGTTGTCGAAGGCTGGGCCGAGCAGCGCGTGTGTTTGCCGGGGGCCGGGTACGGCGAGTTCGCCGCGTCGGTGCGCGCACTCGAGGGCGGCGCCGAGCGCGCATCCGGCGTCGCTGGCGGCGGGCTGCACGAACAAGGTCTCGATGTCGGGTGTGCGGGCGAGGATTCCGTTGGTGGTGCAGTTGAGCGCGACCCCGCCGGCCAGGCACACCGCCGTAGCGCCGGTCTCCTCGAGCGCGGCCGCGACGACGCTGATCAGGCAGCGTTGCAGCAGCAGTTGGGCTGAGGCCGCGAGGTCGGCGGCGACCCCGCGATGCGCGTCGTGCCCGGCGGCGGGTTGCGCTGGGATTCCGGCGTCGGTGAACGCCTTGCGGTAGGCCCGGCGTAGGTCGCGGTAGTAGGAGAAGTCGCTGTAGCGGGCGGTCTCATCGGCCTCGGACGCCAGGCCGTAGCCGGTGAGATCCAGGTAGTAGCCGGACCGGGTCGGTTGCAGGAAGTTCAGGTCGAAGCGGGGCCGGCCGTAGGCGGCCAGCCCCATCAGTTTGCCCGCGTTGGTCCAGTCGCCGAGCCCAGCGTGCTCGGTGGCGAATTGATAGAACCAGCCCAGCGATTGCGTGAAGGGAAGTGCACGAATGGTTCGCAGTCCGGTGCGGGTGCCGTGGTGGATGCTGGTGGACACTCCGTCGCCGGAGCCGTCGACGACGATCACGGCGGCGTCGGCGACACCGGCTGGGTAGAACGCGCTGGCAGCGTGGGCGAGGTGGTGGCCCACGATGGTCAGTCGGCGTGGACCACCCGATCCGGCGAGCGGTCCGAACAGTTCGGCAATCAGCTCGGGGTCGGTGATGTCGTCGGCGGGCCTAGGCCAGTAGGGGTTCCACGCGACCGCGACTTCGTCCACATCACCCCACCGCAGTCCCGCCTGCTGCAAGCACCACGCCGCCGCGGCCGCGGCGCTGCGGGAATCGCGGTGATGTTTGATCCGGGAGAATCGCTCCTCCTCCGCGAACGCGATGGGTTGCCCGTCCGCGACGAGGCAGGCGGAGGCGTCATGGTGATAGGGACCGCCGAGTCCGAGCACGTACCCCACCGCTCAGCCCTCCGAGCCCGTGGCGGCGGGCGCCGCGGCGAGTGAGTTGCGGACCGCGGCGTGCACGTCGTCGACGATGATGGTGTCCATGCAGCCACCGGCCCCGCCGCAGGTGACCTGGTGTGCGCACGGCGAACACGCCAGATTCGACCGCAACGCGGTGACGGTGTCGGCGTGCTTGGGGATGACCTCCGCGCCGTTGCTGGGTCCCAGCAACACCACCACCGGCAGGTCATAGGCGAGGGCGAGGTGGAACCCGAGAGAATCGCCGGTGACCATCGCCTCGCAGAACTCCGGGACCGCGGCGAACTCTTCCAACGGCATCGCATCGCAGCGCACCCAGCCTGTCCCGGTGTCCAACTGGCGCAGCAGCTGGTGGCAGACGCGCGCGTCATCAGGCCCGCCGGTGATCAGGAGCCGGTTGCCGTCCTCGAGCAGCCGCTGCCCGAGCTCGCTCCAGTACCGGGCCGGCCACAGCTTTGTGGTCTTGGAGCCGCCGACGTTGAGGCACACCCAGCCGCCGCCCGTGCCCAGCCGCGCCGCGACCCGGGCGCGCGCATCCTCCGGGACTGCCAGCTGGTAGGGCTCGCCGGTGTAGGTGTATCCGACGACCTCGAAATACAGTTCCGTCCAGGTCTTGGTGTTCCCACGGGTGCGGAAGTCGTTCCAGGTGTTCATGGCGAAGAAATGCCGCGCCGCCTGCCCGATCGGGTAGAGACCGTTGTGGTCGCCGCCGTAGGCCAGGCCGGCGCGGTGATCGGCGCTGATCCGTGGGACGAGCCCGGCGGCGGCGGGATGGCGTTCGAAACAGTAGATCGCGTCGTAGTGCTCGGCGAGCAGGGTGTGGGCGGCGTTGGTGTCCCAGATTAAGACGCGGTCGACGTGCGGGATCATCGTCACGATCGCCGCGGCCTCGGCGCCGACGAGCCAGGTGATGTGCGCGCCGGGGTGCTCGGCTTTGATCCGCGTCGGCAGCGGTGAGGCGATGAGCATGTCGCCCATTCGCTTGAGCATCACGATCAGGACCCGGTGGGTCACCGGATCGTAGAGCGTGCAACCGGGGCAGGGCCGCCAGTGACGGCACGGCAGCCCCCCGACGAAATGACGGCAGTCGGAGTTCCAGTCGAATCCGTCGGTGGTCAGGGCGATGTCAGTGCTGGTCACGGGGTCCTCACTTCCGGCAGGCCGAGAACCCGTAGGAACTGGGCGAGCTCGTCGGCGGCGTTCTGATCTTTGTTGGAGCTGTAGCGGGCGCGCAGCGCCGCGACCGCGCGGGCAATCGATTCGGGTGGGTCCCGATGGATGACCGCGCAGGCGATGAGCACGGCGAGCTCGTCGACGCCACTCTGATCGAGACCGGTGAAGGTCAGTTCTTGCACACCGAGCCGCAGTCCGGGCGCGTTCAGGTAGGGGATGTCGATGGCGTTGACGACAATTCCGGCGTCATACAGCAGCCGGGAGGCGGTTTCGGCGGGACAGATCGGGTCGATGTCGACCCACACCTGATGCGATTGGGTGTAGCCACGCGCGGCCGCGCAGACGGTGAATCCTTGCTCGGTCAGCGCGGCGGCCAAGCGGCGCGCGTTGGCGACGACCGCGGTGGCGTAGTCGCGGGCATGGTCGGTCATCCACGCCACCGAGAACGCCAGCGCGGCAGTGTCGGCCAGGTGGCTGTGGGATACCCACCCGGCGGCATGATCGTCGATCCGGTTCGCCACCCCCGCATCGTTGGTCGCAACGATCCCTTTCCCGGTCGGGCCGGGCCAGGTTTTGTGGACGCTGCCGCCGATGCTGTCGGCCCCCTCGGCAAGAGGGTCTTGGAACACTCCACCGGCGATCAGACCCAGGGTGTGGGAGCCGTCGTAGTGGATCGTCACCGGATCCCCGACTGCGTCGCGGATGGCCTTGATGTCGTGCGGGAACAGCGCCATGAATGAATCCAGGTAGACCAGCACCGGTCCAGTGATGCAGCGCGCCTGCCGCGCCAGCGCCGCCACGTCGACACACCAGCTGGCCGGGTCGAACGGCAGAGGCTGCCAGTGCAAGCCGAATCGGCGGGCGACGAACGCGGTGGAACCGTGCCCGCCGTCGGCTTCGGCCAAGCTGAACACCGTGCCCGCTGACCCGGCCAGCGCGGAAAGCGCCACGGCCATCGCCGACAGCCCGGAGATCGGCTTCACGTTGACATAGCGCGCGCCGAGCAACGCACCTATCCCCCGCGCGGCCGCTGATTCCAGGTCGGCGAGGTCGCCGCGACCTGGCCACGCCCAATTCTCCTCGCCGGCAGTACCGAAGCAGTACCGGCCAAGGGCGTCGGTGAGGTAGGGCGCCCACGCGGGTTCGGGCATTTGGTTTTCGCTGGCGATCAGGTGCAGTCGTTGGGAGCTTCCGGCCTGGAACCTCAGCAGGTGCGCAGCGATTTCCTCGGCGTTCACCGGCGCACCGCCTCGATGCGGGCCCGCACCGAGCCCGCCGGGGCGCGCACCGGCTGAAACCGCGCGACGTGCGGCCGCTGCCCCGCAACCAGGTCGATCCGGTGCCCGTCCAACACAACTGCGGCCAACAGCAATGTCACCGCTTCGGCCAGCCCGCGGCCCGCGCACGCATGCGCTCCCCGCCCGAACGCCAGCAGACCTGCGGCGCTGCGCGCCCCTGCGGGTCCGCAGAACCGTTGCGGGCGGAATGCTCGCGGGTCATCGAACAACTCCGGCAGCAGGTGGGTCGCTGGGGCGCTGTAGGCGACATGCCATTCGGCCGGGACGGTGTAGCCGTCCAGCTGCACATCGGTGAGCGCGCGGCGGGTCGCGACGGTATTCGGGGTGTGCAGGCGACTGCACTCCGCCAGCACACGCCGCAACGCCGGTGCGCCACCGCGGTGAGCCGCCTGTACCGGGTCGGCGACGAGGTCGCGGGCGTCGGTGACCAGCGCAGCAGCCAGCTGATCGTCGAGCGCGCACTCCACCAGCAGCCACGTGATCAGGCTCGCGGTGGTTTCGCGCGCCGCGATCAACAGCGCCAGCACGTGATCGACCACAGCACCGGCTGGTGCTCGTGTCGATGCACCCCAGGTGGCGACCACCGACGGTGGTGCACCGTGCACCGCGCGCATCGTGCACGACTGCAACAGTTCTCGCAGCTGCGTCGCTGCCTCGACGGCGGCGGCGAACACTTCGGCACCGCTTTCGTCGGCGGGTGAGAGCTCTGCTCCGGCGACGAACCGATCGAACAGTTCGGCAATCCGCGGTCCGGTCGGGTCATCGGCGGGCAGGCTGAGGATCGCCGCCAGGCAGATCTCCATGGTGTAGTCGCGAGCAGCCTGATACAGCGCCACTGTCGGCATCTGGGCCCATCGGGTCACGTGGCGATGCGCGATCCCCGCCGCACCGGGCAGGTACGCGGCCACTGCCTCATGCCGCAGGCCTGTGGACAGAAACATGCGTGCCATGGCGTGTTCGCGACCTCTCAGCGTGAACACCGCGCGCCGAAACAGCGTGTGCACCGAAGCGGTGTTGTGCACGGCCAAACGTCCGGCGCGCTCATGGTCGAACATTTGCCTCACCGCGCCGGGCCCGATGCAGTACGCCGTCGGTGGATGCGTCGGGAATTCGACGGCGAACACCTCACCAAGCCGGTGGCGCTGGTCAGCGAGAAACCGGGGCAGATCCGCCGCGGCCGGCGGCGGTGACACAAGCGGCGGCCGCTTCACGTGGCGGCCTCGCAGGCATCCAGCGCAGCCGCCGTGCGGGCGAGGATGTGTTCGTGGTCCAAGGCGACCGGCGCGGCCGGGCGGCGGCACTCACACGAGATCGGAAGATCCGCCAAGTCGCCGCTGACGCTGTAGGCGACCAGCCCATCCACGATCGGATCGGCACAGTGTTCGCACGAGTCCGGGTAGATCGAATCGAAGTCGGTGCCGCGCATGTTGATGCACGCCACCCGAACCGCTGCCTTCGTGTGTGCTCCGCGCACCGCGTCCACCACGGTCCACAGATTCGGCGCGGTGTAGTGGCCGCGCTGATACAACCACCACGCCACCGTGTTCGGCGCCAGCCGCGTCGGGCACAACGTCACCCCGTCCACGCCCAGCGAGGCGACGTAGGCGGTGGAATCGATGACGTCGGTGATCGCCTCCGATTCGGTGAGGAACGGCGGCTTGATCATCAGGTAGATCTTGGGAATCACGTTGTGTTGCTGCATCAACGCCACTGCCGATTCGAACGCCGTGCCGGTGATGCGGGTGTTGACGAGGGTTTCGCGCACCAGCCGGTCCGCCGACTGCAGCCCGATGCCGACTTCGAGCTGGACGTCGCCGAGTGCGTCGAGGAAAGGCAGGAGCGTTTCAGCGGTCACGAACTGCGGCAGGCTTTCCACGACCAGCCGGCGCACACCGGTGGCAGCGACTTCTCGGGCGATGTCGAGCTGCACGTCCAATGGCACTTCACGGGGGGCGAACAAAGAGCCGTCGTTGTAGAGAGCGAGCATGTCGTATTCCGGCTCGTCGCTGGTGCGCGCCAGCAGCGAAGCGACCTGCTCACGCAAGCCATCAGGGTTGCCGCCGCGGCCGAAGTTGTTGAAATTGGTGAACGGGCACATCGTGCAGGTCGGCACCGAGCATCCGCCCGACATCAGGATCGCCTTCTTGCGGCCGTAGGTGGTGCCGTCGGCGTCGCGGACGGTGTCGTAACCGACATACCGTGGCATCGGGGCGTGCTCGACCGCGGCTGTTTGCCGCAGCGAGCGCGACAGCACCGTGATCCGATGACGTAGCGCGGATTCCCCGTCGAGAACGCCGGTTGTTTTGGTAGACATAGTATTTCCTCCGATTACCGAAAATTCACAGGCTCATCCCGCGCCACCAGGTCGGCGCGGGCGCTGTCGAACAGGACGCGGGTGTAGGTGCGGATCGTTTCCGCGCTCACCGGCTGCAGGCCGGGCAGCGCCGAACGCAGCTGCCGCATATCCGCACAGGTCCAGTACTGGTAGCGGTCACGAACCGGATTCGGCACCGCAATCATCGGGATCGGCGAACCGGCCCACTCGGTGCACCAGCCCAGCAGCGTCTCGAAGCGGACCGGAACGCCGGAGCCGAGGTTGTAGATCCCCGACACTCGCGGGTTGTCCAGCAGACGTACCAGCGTCGATACCAGCAGCGTCACCGGGAGGTAATCCCGCGCGGCGGTCAACGTGTCCTCGAACAGCGACACCGGACGCCCCGCGGCCGCGGTGGTGACGATCTGCGACAGGATCGACGCCATCCGCCCTTTCGGGCCTTCCCCTGGGCCGAACACGTTGGTGTAACGCAGCCCGACGAAGTCCAATCCGTGCGTTCGCGCCCACCGCCGCATCGCCTGATCCATCGCCAGCTTCGATCGGGCGTATGCGTTCAACGGGCCCGAGCAGCGCACCCGGTCGTCGGCGTCGGATTCGATGCAGGCAGTCCCCGGCCGGACAACGCCGTACACGGCGCCGGAGGAGGCATACACCAGCCGCGTACCAGAGCTCGCGCATGCCCGCGCGATCCGGTGCGGCACTGCCGAATTCGACCATTCCAGCCGCTCGTCCGCTGGGGCGAGGGTGTCGGTGATCGCCGCCTGGTGAACGACCACGTCGAACTCGCCTGTCCCGATCCTCGCCAGCAGCGCCGGGTCGGCTGCATCCGTGATGATCGCCTCCCACCGGTTGGGCTCGCGGCCCGCAGGCCGGATATCGACACCGGTGACTGTCCACCCTGATGCATGCAAGCCGGCGGCGGTGTGGCTGCCGATGAACCCGGCTGTGCCGGTGACCAGCACCGTGCGCATCATGATCGCACCGCCCGCGCCGCCGCGGCGCGCGCGATCAACTCGCTCGTCGACACCCCATCCACGTACGGGGCGAGAACGACTTGGCCGCCGTGGCGTTCGACCACCCCGGTCTCGGGCAGTTCGGAGTGGCCATAGTCGCCGCCCTTGACCCACAGATGTGGCCGCACCCGCTCCAGCACCTCGGCGGGGGTGTCCTCGTCGAACACGACGACCGCGTCCACGCAGGCGAACGCCGACAACATCGCCGCCCGTTGGGCCTGGGGCACCAGGGGCCGGGTCGGGCCCTTGAGCCGAGCAACCGAGTCGTCGCTGTTGAGCAACACGATCAGGCAGTCACCCATGGCGCGCGCGGCCTGCAACAGGTGGCGGTGTCCATCGTGGAGCACGTCGAAGCAGCCACCTGTCGCCACCACTGTGCCGCCGGTCGCGCGCACCCGTTGCGCCACCGCGAGGCCATCCACCTCGTGGCGGCTCTCACAGAGCGAGCCCGGTGTGGGGGATCCGGCAACCTGATCGGCGGCCACGATGACCGCCTGCTGGACTGCCGTCGAGGGGATCCGGACGCCGATCAGCTGCTCGAGCAGTGTCACCGCGAACCTGTCGCCCGCGCCGCGCGCATCGCCGTGCTCGCGGCGCGGTGCCGGGAACACCTGTGCAGGCTCGGTATCGTCGCCGACCAGGACAGCGCCGTCGGCTCCCCGGGTGACTACGGCGTGGTCGCAGCGCCACCGCGCCCGCAGGTTCCGAGCACGGCGGACGTCGGCGTCCAAATCATTTCCCACGATGTCGTCATCGGCCAGCCAGGCAGCTTCGTCCTGATTCGGCACGACGACGCTCACGCGTGGAATCGGCGCCGGTCCGTGCCGGTGTGGATCCCACACCACCGGTACCCGGCTAGAAACAGCTGCCAGCAGCGCGCGTAGTTGCGGTTGGGCTGCGACCCCGCGGCCGTAGTCGGCGACCAGGACGCCGTCCGCCGCAGCCAGTGCCCGCGCGACGCCGGCCGGTGGCTTACCGACCGCTGTCCCGGGAGTGGAGTCATCGACCATCAGGAGGGTTTGTCCTCGCGCACGCATCCGCAGTTTCACCGATGTCGGCCCGTCGCTGGCGAGCTCGATGACCGACACTCCCGCCGCGGCGAGTTGTGCCCTGATCCGCTGCCCCGGTTCGTCGTCGCCGAAAGCCGCCACCATCGTCACCGACCAGCCGTCGCTGGCCGCGAGCATCGCGGCCAGGCCCGCACCGCCGGGACGCCACTGTCTTGCCAGCCCGCTCAGCACCGGCACCGGAGCCTCTGGCGACACTCGCGTGACCTCGCCACTCCAGTCGCAGTCCGCGAGTGCGTCACCAACCACCACCAAGTGCCCGAATCGCCGTGGCGGTGCAGTGCCGTAGGTCGGCGGCTCGATCGGCACCGGTTGCTGCGTTTTCGATGTCAAGGCGGAATCGACGGCGCCGCACAGTTCATGAGTGATCAGCAGGTGGCATTCTTGAATCGTCGAAGTCGTCGGCCACTCGACGGACACCACGTCGTCACACGCTCTCGCCAGCGGGCTGCCGAACGGGCCGGTCACCGCAAGAGTCAGCATTCCCAGACCGTTCGCCTCCACGGCCGCCGCGAGCACATTGGCGCTGCACCCGGACGTGGAAAACGCCACCAGCACGTCATCTTCGCGGCCGTGCGCGCGCACCTGTCGCGCGTACACCTCATCGAACCCGTAGTCGTTGGCGACCGCGGTCACGACCGCGGAATCGGTAGTCAACGCCATCGCCGCCAACGGCGCCCGCTCGGACTCGAACCGGCCAACCAGCTCGGCGACCAAGTGCTGCGCCTGCGCCGCCGAGCCGCCGTTGCCGACGACCAAGACCCGCCCACCCTGCTGCAACCGGTCGGCGAGGATCCGCCCCCACGACCTGACTCTCTCCACATCCACGTACCCGAGGGCCGTGGTCAACGCCGCGATGCGATCCACCTCGATGTCGTTGGTCGCACCGCTGCTGTGCTCCGAAGCTACAGTCATCGCTGCTCCCCGACCGATTCGGCGATCCTGCGGCGCACGAGGTCGGCACGCCGCGCGACGTAGCGGTTCTGCTTGTGGACCAGCGCGGTGAAGCGCGGCCCGTACATGTGCTGATACCGGTCGGTGGCTTGGCTGCGCAGCGGGACCCCGGACAAATCCATCGCGCCGACACAATCGGGTGCGTCGATCAACGTCTTGATCCGAGCCCGGTAGCCGCCGTCGACCGCGGACGTAGCGATCACCGCATCCCATCCACGGGTTCCCAACCTTTCTCGCGCGCCGTCGACCGCTGACAGCGATACCGGGCACGTGGTGCGCTCCAGCTTCTTGCGCGCTTTACTGGGCGTGCGGGTGACGATCAGTGCCTGTGCGTATCCCGCAGTTCCCGCTTGTTCGGCAACAGCTCGGCCGAGCATGCCGCCTCCGACCACCAGCAGAGTCCGTCCGGCGGGTTCGGAGCGCTCGGCCAAGGCAGTGAGGGCAGCCGCCGGATAATCCAGCGCCGCGGCGAAGCCAAGCTCTTCGCGTAACCGCCGCGCCAGCGTCACGGAATCCTCGACGACCGGCTTGCACGGATGGCGTTCAGGAAGCCGCTGGCAGGCCGAGTCGACCTGGCGCAGTACGAATCCCTCACCCACGATCCGAGAACGCAATCCAACCGCGATTTCGGCCAGCCTCTGCCGCACGGCGCTTTCACCGGTGACCCGGCCGGCGGTCTCTGGCATCCGCGGATCACGGCCCCCAGCAGGGATCGCTTCGAGCGAGACGAGCTCGACCCGTTGTCCCGTACTCAGGACGAATTCGTGATCACTCGGCGTGATGCCGGTGGACAACCACTCACGGTGAGCGCCGATCTCTTGCAGATCAGCCACCGACGAATCGAAATACGAGCACCACAAGACCCGCGCTTCGCGAACCGCTGCATCAGGCGTGGGCGCAGACATCGACACGTCGGCCCCCCTTCGCATCGTGTGGGTCGCCGAGAATTCCAGTGTCCGCACATCGCGTACACATCGTCAACACGCTGTTTCCTTAAAATAGTTGCCGCACTTGCATTTTCATGCGCACATAGCGCAACGTTGCCGAGGTCCCTCGGATCGGACGTGGTCCCGACAGGTCGGCGAGCAGCCGGACCACAAGCAACGATCGGGGATCCGGGGCGGCCTCCAACCGCCAAGACTTCAGCCGAAGAAACAAGCCCCGGAGGGCGCGAAGGTAATCACCACACCACCCCCAGTGGGCAGGTAAGGGTCGGATAGCCCGGCCGGGCTCGGCTGTCGTAGGCACGACAGGCCTGGTAGACGGTGTCCTGGCGCGCGAGGGTCGGCTCTCCGTAGCTGGCGCGGCGCCACGCGTCCGCAATGGCCGCGACCAGCTCGCCTATCCCCTCGACGTATGGAGCTGCGGCCTCGACCGCCGCGACCAGCGGTTCCCGCACTGCTTCCAGATAGTCCTCGCAGCTGATGCCCATGTGGCCGACCACTTCCGATCCGGAATCGCCATCGGCGGCGGTCACGCTGTCGAGGTTGCACCACTTGTCGAACCGACCTAGTAGAAACGCCGCGCGCAGGATCGTCACATGCGGGTGGTGCTCGGGCACCTGGCCGTCGGTCATCGCCGATAGCAGATCGGTCGATGACGGCAGCGGGTACGGGCGCGGCAATCCGTCCATCCACCGTGTGCGGGAGCGGTCGACCAACGCCGCGAGGTGAGTACGGCCTTCGGGGGTGAGTTCCCACGCGGACACCGAGCGCACCAACCGGCGGCGTCTCAACTCCTCCAACCTCGATCGGATCGGTCGGTGTGGGCGGCTGCGCCCTGCCAGTTCGGCGACCGTTCGAGCGCCCTCGGCGGCCGCCAAAGCCTCCAGAACACGGCGCGCGGACCGAGTCAGATGACGTGCCATGTGCTTTTCCTGCCTTCACACCAATTCGGTTCGCGCCGCAACACGACCTCACCGTGCGGACGCGGTCGGATCACTCCCACGCCGTCCCCCGTACGTGGCCTGCTTCGTCGACACTCAGCCGCACTCGCAGCGGGCGTCGTTGCCGTGCGACGGCTACCCAGATCAAGCTCCACACGCCAGCCGTGATCACGGTCAGCGCTGCATGGATCAGATGACGGGGCGCCGGCCCGGACAGCACCACCACCGCGCTGAGATCACCGCGGACCTGCACCACGCACGTAGCGCACCCGGACAGCAGAGAGATTCGCGCCTCCAGCCGCTCGCGCCGCTGTTCCACGGTCAGCGGCTGCCGAGCATCGACCGCGTCCCTGACGACGGTGAGATGTCGCGGTCTCGCCGACCGGGGCGCTTCCACAGCCCGGTGCTCGGGGCCAGGACCAGCCACTACCGCGCGCCCTCCACACGACGCAGCCGCGGGATTCTCGGTCCGGGTCATGGCACCCTCCCAACTGCTGCGTAGCAGCAGATATCGGTGTTGGGTGCGGGCGCCGACCCGAGTTGTTGTGCGCGGCGCTGCTCGAGCTCGTCGTCAGGCCGCCATCGATGCGGCGCGACCAAGCCAGGCTCGATGAGTTCACAGCCAGCCAGAATTCGGGTGACCTCCTCACGGGTGCGCGGCCAGACCGCGATGTCACAGCTGGCGTAGACGGCGGCAGCGCGTGCAACGATCTCCGTATCGAAATCGCCAGTGATATGGCTGACAACGACGTACGACCCGGCGGGCAACGTCCCGACCAGCTCCTGAACAACCCAGCACGGGTCTTCGACGAACTCCAGCACGGCCCCCAAACAGATCGCGATGGGCTCGCCGAGATTCAGAAAGCCGCCCATCTCGCTTGCGATCGTGGCGGTGTCGACCACATCAGCGTGCACGAATCGGGTCTGCCCACTGCTCGTCCGGAAGTCGGCCAGCAGCGCGCGCCCGTGCGCCGCGACAACTGGGTCGTTGTCGACGTAGAGCGTGCGCGCCGCCGGAGCGCACGCTTGGGCGACCTCATGCACATTCGGTGGACAGGGATACCCAGACCCCAGCTCCACGAACTGCCCGACCCCCCGCTCAGCAGCAAGGTGACGAACCGCCCGGATGAGAAACGCGCGGGCGGCGCGGGCGGCCACCTGATATTCGCCCGCGCTGCCCACGATTCGTTCGCCCGCTTCCCTGTCGACCGCGTACTGATCCTTGCCGCCGAGCAGGTAATCGTGGATGCGACCACTGTGCGCCTTGAGCGGATCGAAATGCTTGCTCACCGCGGGCACGGACTTCTTCCCAGCACCGCCCATTATGTGGTTCCTTCGTGCTGCGGGCCGCTGTCGCCGGAGCTGGAACTCTGCTCGACCCGCGGGCGTACCCGACAGTGGGAACTGCACTGCCCATGCAGTTGTCGTGCGTCCTCGGCACGCTGGGGAGTCAACTCGCCCGGATCGTCCCAGCAGTTCCAAAGATTGGCATCCATATGCTGATATGTGCGGCGGTCCAGGTAATTCCCATTCACCGGAGCCCTCCCCTCCCCCATGAATCGGTGACTCGGGCGCCCGCCGCCGGGACGAGTACCAAAGGCATGATCGTCATTCGCGCCCCGGCTCGCTGACTCCGGAGAAGTCCGCCTTCAGCGTTGCGCGCTCATCCGCCGCTTGACCCAAAGTGACTGGTCGTGCCGCCGGTTTCCCGGTGTGCAAGGTGGCCAACACCCACTCCACGAACGCGCCATAGTCGGCCCCGGCCGACAGCAGCGCACCATAGTCGGTACCTGCGGACATGCGAGCGTCAGGCGCGAGGTGGAACTCGGCCCACTCGAAACTGACAAACCGCAGTCCGATCGCGGCCGTCATGGTCAGCGGGTCATGCATCTTGCTGGACGAATGAAAGCCCAAGAACCACTGATCCAGGTGCTGTCGAAGCAACTGCGCCCACGGCCGCGGGGATGCGGCCAGCAACTGATAGATCGGGCTGCCAGCATCGACCGCGATATCCGGCACGAACGTGTGATCCGACATCACCAGCGAAAGGTATGTCGCTCGAGCCATAACCGCGTGCACCGCCTGCGGATCAAGCCGGAAATTGTGCTCGGCCCGGTCCGGGCGCCGATAGTTCAGGGCACCGCCCATCTGCCAGATACACAGCCGCTCGTCCAACCTCAAAGGGGCGTACTGGCGTGAATCCTCCTCCAAGATGTAGGCGAGATCGGTCAGCGGTCCCAACCCCAGATAGCGCACCGACGAACTGACTCGGCCGCAGACCTCCGCGACGGCCTCATACACATCTACGCTCTCGACGGTGATATCCGCCGGATACAGATGGTCGGCGGCCCAGTACTTGCTCTCGCCGAGCACACGGCCCGCCACTACGCGGACGTCGTCTCGGCCGAGAAGGGTCAGCAGGTGCCGAGTGAATCTCGCGCGGCGCCAATCCGGGAGCTCGTCAGCGGTGATCACCAGTTCGAGCCGCGGTTCGGTCATCGCCAGCAGAGCCAGCGTCAGCGCATCATCTGGATCGCCGCCTTGATCGCTGGCAACGATGAGCGGGGTGTCCAGCTGGGCCGCCATCGGCTCGTGTTCACCCATGTCGCCGCCCCGCCAGCTTGTCACCGGCCGACACCGTGATCTCCGCGACGGTGTCGAAGTCGGCCCGCCTGCGACCAACAGGTTCTTCCAGCCAGATGCGTATTCCATCGTCTGGACCCGGCAGCGGGACCATGACCCCGCGTACGGTGCGGATCGCAGCATTCCGGTATAGTCCAGCGTCCCGGCGCAGCGACAACGGCACGCCACTCTCAGCCTCGCGCCCGATGTTCAGCATGTGCACCGGCCGTGGGTCGCCTGCTGGCGCAGCGTTGGTGATGAACATCAGGTAGCCGGTGGTCTTGTTCAAGATGATCGGCGTCCGAATCTTGCTCTGCTCCAATTCATTGCGCACGATATCGCCTAAATGGCGGGGCATTTGAATGCTGTCGATACTTCCAGTAGGTACAACTATGCGCGAAAAGTGATTCACCTGCGCGCCGTCGAAACCGTTCTCAGAGCGGTACCGCGCACACAATATCTCGGCAGCTTGGGTCGATGAATGGGCTAAAATCATTAATCCTCACAGGAATACGATGGTCAGGCGAGCGTCAAGGAAATATGGCGATGGTGGTGGAAGGCTTCGGGCGGCTCAGTCGATATGACTCGCGGGTGAGTGCAGTTCGCGAGCAAGCGGGATCACGGTAGGAAAAGCCGTTGGCAGGGAAGGCGAGCCATCTCTTCTGTCACGGCGTCATCGACTGTGACAGTCCGAGAAGGGCTCTTTCGTCGCATCTCTGCGGCGAAAACGTCCGCTGCGCTTCTTTCTGCGCGGTAGTGCAGGATCACCGGCAGACCGTTGATGCTGAACTTGACTGTGATGTGGCTGTCCATCGGGTCACGACCGTGGGCCCTTGTGCGGTGCAAACCCAGCATCAGCATTGCGGCTACTGCTACACGCTGCAGGGCAGAGTCGCCGTACCGTAGTAGTTGCACTATGGATCCGAGACTCAGGTTTGTCCCACCAGACAACACCTTCCCCTGCGGTGCAAGTCATCATGCCCCTCCTGACTGCGGATTTGGCCAGTGATTGATGACCTCAGATCGTCGTACAGGCAGGGCGTGCATGCGGTGAGCATGTGGTCAGCATTCGGTGCGCATCTGGTCAGCAGACAGGTCTGGGAGTGTCATCGGGTCCGTAGTCTCAGCTTGTCGACGTACCCACAGTCATCGGAGAAGGAGATCGCGTGGCCGGCCAGGCAGATCGCACGCGCCTCGAACAGTTGGTGAAAGCGAAGCGGCTCACCACGAGTGAATTTGTGCTTGTTTTCCAGCGGACGTCTGCTGAGATCGCCGAGCAGACACATGCACCGAAGGCCGCCGTGTCCTGGTCAACCGCTCGCCGGTGGATCAAGGGAGAGATCGGGCTTCCCACCCCGATCTCTTGCCGGGTCCTCGAGCAGATGTTCAAGGAGTATGGGGTGACCGCAGAAGACATGTTCGGTCCCCCGCTGGCAGACTGGACACCGTCGACACCGGTACAGGTGCCGCCCCAGGAACTGGTAGCCCCATGGCGTCCTGCACCGGGTATCCGGGAAGACATCGAGGAGATGACCACGATGGCGGCAACCGAATCCGCCGCGTTCGGCGAGTTCGCTGAACAGTCCAACGTGGGGCCGCACACGCTGGAGCAGTTCCATGCTGACCTCCAGCGCATCGTCAACGTCTACCCGAATAGGCCCGTCTACCCTGCCTTCGTCGAGCTGCGTTCGCTTCGCGACCGCGTCTTCAGGAAGCTGGAAGGACGGCAGCCGCCCAAGCTGACTCGGGATCTCTACCTCGTCGCTGGTACAGTCTGCGCGGTCCTGGCGAATGCCTCCTTCGACCTCGGCAGCATCGACGCCGCACAGACTCAGGCTCGCACAGCATTTCTCTGTGGGGAACTTGCTCAGCACAATGGCCTACGCGGCTGGGTGCGCGGTCTTCAGGCACTGATCGCCTACTGGGACGACCGGTTCACCGATGCCGTCGAATTTGCCGAACAGGGATGGCAATTCGCCCCCGAAGCCGGCACGGCTCGAGTACGCCTCGCTTCCGTCGAGGCCCGTGCTCGCGCCCGCATGAGGGATGCCAGTGGAACAGAGGAGGCGTTGACTCGAGCCGACTGGGCCCGGGAGCACGTACAAGGCGAGGATCAGCCCGGCGGCATGATGGCATTCCCCATCGGTAAGCAGGCGTACTCAGCGGCCAATGCTCGTCTTTGGCTCGGCGGTGATCGCAACTACGCCATCGCAGAAACCCTCGCTGACGAATCGCTTCAGCTCTACCTCGAAGACCCGCCCGAGCAGAGACGGCTCGGCGAGATGTCCTTAGCACGCCTCGACCTCGCGGTCGCGCGGCTGTTGCAGCGCGACC
The DNA here is from genome assembly GCF_053603155.1 of Nocardia sp. NPDC004260. Lineage (NCBI taxonomy): Bacteria > Bacillati > Actinomycetota > Actinomycetes > Mycobacteriales > Nocardiaceae > Nocardia > Nocardia sp. NPDC004260. The sequence continues at coordinate 42,353 of NZ_JBSGEZ010000047.1, forward strand.
TCGACGGCGCCGCGGAACAGATCGAAGCGGTCCTCGAAACAGGTGGACAACGACGTGTCGAAAGCGTCGGTCGACGACTTCGCCAGATCAGTACGGCATTGGAGCGGCCCCACTTCCAGACATCTGCTCTGGCGATCGGTCTACGCGACCGCATCAAGGATTCGCCCGTGAGCAGCGCTCATGCCTTACCACCTGGAGCAACATCATGATCGTCGGACTGCTACATCCAGGCAATATGGGGGCAGCGCTCGGTGGCCGACTCGCTACAGTTGGCCACACCGTTCTGTGGTGCCCCGAAGGCCGCAGTACTGACACTCGCAGGCGTGCCACTGACGCCAAGCTCACCTCGATCGAAGACCCCGCGGAACTACTTCGGCGTGCCGAAATCGTCGTATCGATTTGCCCGTCCGCCGCTGCGATCGAGGTCGCAGAGATGGTCGCCGAACACCGATTCGAGGGAATCTATGTCGAGGCGAATGCGATCAGCCCACAGCAGTTGCAACACATCGCAGCGCTTTTGACTGATCACGGCGCTGCAGTGGTCGACGCGATGATCTCCGGGCCGCCGCCACGTGATGACAACCCGTCCGCCAAGATTTTCGTTGCGGGTGCTCGCAATGCGTGCGTATCGGTACGTGATCTGTTCACCACGGCGGGCTTGTCCGTTGATCTACTTGGCGACAGGCTCGGTGCAGCGAGCGCGCTCAAGATGGCTCTCATCGCTTACCAACGCCCGGCTCGGCTGTTGGCAGCCATTTCCCATGGTCTCGCAGACCAGCACGGCATCACCGACATGCTTGTCGCCGAGGCGAATCGGATCGGAACTGGCTTCCTCAACGACCGAGCCGCGCTCCCTGGAGTCGCGGCCAGAGCTTGGCGCTGGGTACCCGAGGTCGAGGAGGCCGCCATAAGCCTTTCTGAGGCCGGCCTACCCGCCGACTTCGTTGAGGCTGCCGCGAAACTCTACCGGCGATTCGACGCGGACAAAGACAACTGGGCGAACTCGCCAGAGCAGGTCATCCAACGCCTGACGACCACTGATCACGATTAGTAATCGGGCGCCTCGATAGCCCCTCCCACGTTCGCGCCCTACCCGGCCCCGCTTGCGCCGGACGGGTAGGGCTGTAGGAGCACTCGTCGGCCTTCTGCCCAGCTCGTCCTTGGAGCCCTGTCTTCCCATGCTGTCCGCAACAGCCTTCACCTGAGCGCATGCGCCCGGCGCATGTCCTCTCGTAGGCATCGGGCGGGTTACGACCGGAGGGTCATGTGCGCGGCCGGTTCACGCGGGGCCGCTGCCGCCGCGGTGCCCACTGGGGCGATATGTGCACGGACTTCGCTTTGAATTCGCCCTCTAGGTCAAGGGCGGTCCAGTGGGCACTGCCTGCTACCTCGGCGGACTGAGCCAAGCCCGCCCATTGACTCTCGCAAAAATTCGCTTTAGATTCGCTTTTGTGGGATCACTGAGGGTTTACCCGGCAGCCCAAATGTGACCGACGGCTGACGGCTGCCGTGGCCGATGAAGGGATTCGGATGGGCGTGCTGGACGAGCTCGATTGGAACTGGGCATCGCTCACTGGCGGTGTGCTATCGCGTCGCCAGGCGATGCGGTTGGGAACCCTGCTGCTGACCGTCCTGCCGAGCCTGCTCGACAGCAAGGTCCGCACCGCCCTCGGCGGCCACGGCACAGCCCGCCTCGATGATCTCGGATTCCCCGATACTCCGCTGGCTCGCGACGCCGAGCGCCGCGCCCGCGAAACCCTCAGCCCCGCAATGTATGAGCACAGCTGGAGGACTTACTACTTCGGCAGGGCTCTCGCCCGCTACGACCGTGCGGCCGCCGTCGACGACGAACTCGCTTTCGTGGCCGCGATGCTGCACGACATCGCACTGGAAAACCCCGTTCCGGGAAGGTGTTTCGCTGTTCGAGGTGCGGAATATGCGGCGATGGCCCTCACCGAAATGGGTGAGGCGCCTGAGCGAGTGCAGGCCGTCCGCGACGGCATCGCCCAGCACATCACCCTCGGGGTATCGGACCTGTCCACGATCGCCGGACTGCTCTCCACGGGCGCTGGGCTGGACCTCTTCGGGTTGCGTGCCCCCGACATGGACCAGCAATGGCTTGCCACTGTGCTGGCCGAACACCCGCGCCTGGCCTTCAAGGCGGCGGTCATCCAGGCCGCCCGTGCCGAAGTGACGGCCGTGCCCGACGGGCGCTTGGCGCTGATCTACCGCACCGGTTGGGAGCAGCTGGTGCTCACCGCTCCGTGGGCCGAATAGCCCTCCGCCCTCTCGCGCTGGCCCGCAAAGCCGGTGCCCGCAGCCATCACACAGAAAGACCAGCGTATGACCACCGACATCGCTGACTCGGCGTCCGCCCACACATCACCATCACGTCCTGCCGAGACACCGCCCGGGACGCAGGTGATCGTGGTGGGTGCGGGATTCGGCGGCTTGGGAGTCGCACAGCAACTGAAGCAGGCCGGGCTGGACTTCCTGGTTCTTGAGGAGAACCCTCAGGTCGGCGGTGTGTGGTGGGACAACCGCTACCCGGGAGCCAACTGCGACGTCCCAAGCCACCTCTACTCCTACGACTTCGACCCCTGGCGCGACCCGGCAATCCGATACCCTGACCAGCAGGCGATTCTGGATTACCTGCGTGGAATCGCCGACCGGCATGGTCTGCGCCCGCACCTGCGTCTGGACACCGCCGTCGCGGCCGCAACCTACTGCGACGACGACGGACGATGGACGATCACCACCCGCCGCGGCGACACCTACCGCGCCGATCACATCGTCTGGGCGGTCGGACAACTCCACCGGCCATACATCCCAGACATTGCTGGCCGAGCCGAGTTCGGCGGTACAGCGTTCCATTCCGCCCGGTGGGATCACAGCGTCGATTGGGCCGGGCGGGACGTGGCGGTGATCGGCACCGGCTCGAGCGGCGCGCAGATCGTGCCCGAACTGGCGCGCACCGCCGCGCGGGTGACGGTGTACCAGCGCACGCCGGCGTGGATCCTACCCAAGCCCGACCAGCGGTTCGGTCCGGTCACCCGATGGATCCTCGGGCATGTGCCCGGGGCGCACCAGCTGTATCGGGCGGGTTTGTACCACGGGGCCGATCTCGTGCTCGCGCCGATCATGCGTGGTGGATGGTCGGCGCGGCCTGCGGCGTGGGTCGCTCGTGCTCATCTGCGTCGCCAGGTTCCTGATCCGGTACTGCGGTCGAAGCTGGCCCCGCCGTATCGGATCGGTGAGAAGAGAATTCTGCTGGACAACGGGTTCTATCCGGCGCTGATGCAGCCTCATGTCGAGCTGGTCACCGACCCGATAGAGCGGTTTACCGCCGATGGCATCCGCACGGTGGATGGCATTGACCGACATGCCGATGTCATTGTCTTCGCCACTGGGTTCCGGGCACCGGAGTTGTTGGGCGGGATTGAGATCCGGGGCCGTGGTGGTGTGAACCTGCACGACCGGTGGGCTCGTGCCGGGCGTCCGGACGCGTTACTCGGGCTGGCCGTGCCCGGATTCCCGAACATGTACATGATCGCCGGACCGAACTCGTTCACTCCGGCGAACAGCAACCCGGCGATCAAAGCACTCCAAACCGACTACATCGTGCGCTGTCTGGAGCTCAGCGCCCGGCTCGGCGCCCCGATCGAGGTCACCTCAGCGGCGATGGCGGAGTTCGCGGGCTGGCTCGACGGCGCGATAGCCGACACCGTGTGGCCCGCCGCCGGTGTGCCCACGTGGTTCAAACGCATCGACGGTGAGGTCACCAATCCGTGGCCGGGAACGGTCGCGCAGTTCGGCCGGATGGTGCGCCGGGATCCGGCGACGGCCTTCGTGGCGGTGCCCCCGCCGCACCGGACACTGCTGACCCAGTCTGCACGCGAAGGGAAGCAGTCGGCATGAGCACCATTCGCGCGCGGTGCACAACGGCAGTCGTCGCCGGTGGAGGCCTGGCCGGGCTGCTGGCGGCGTGGGTGTTACGTGACGCCGCCGACGAGGTCGTGGTGATCGAAAGCGATCGGTACCCGCTCACACCCGGGTTCCGGCCGGGGACACCGCAATCCAATCATGCTCATCTGCTGCTGGAGGCCGGCCATCGAGCGCTGGAGGAAATGCTGCCCGGCATCGTGGCCGACCTGCTCAGCGCTGGCGCTGTGCGTGTTGTCATGGGCAGGGATCTGCGGTGGCTGAGCTCGGCGGGGTGGATGGCACCGCACCACAGCCCGGTCGCGTTTCTTTCATTGACCCGTAGCCTGCTCGACCACCGGGTGCGAGCGCGGGTACTCGGCGATAGCAAGGTGCAGGTGATCGAGGGCACCAAAGTCATCGGACTGCTCGGCGACAACCACGCGGTGACCGGCGTGCGGATCCGCCAGCGCGGACAGACCGTCACCGAAGACCTCCCCGCGCAGCTGGTCATTGATGCCACAGGACGCAACAGTGCAGCCGCCACCTGGCTCGCGCAGCTGGGGTGCGCGCCGCTGCCGGAGATCCGAGTCGATGCCGGATGCGCCTACAGCAGCCGGTTGATCGAGCTCCCCTCTGATGTCACCGCAACCCTCGGCGGCCGTGCCCTGTACTTGCAGACCTCTGCTGGCCAGCCGTGGACGGGGTCGCTGCTACCGGTCGAGCAGAACCGCTACATCGTGAGTCTGGGCGGGATGCACAGCGGTCGACCGCGCCAGGGCGAGGCCGGATTCGAAGAGCTGCTGGGCCGACTTCGTGACCCGATCTTGTGTGATGTCGTGAGCCAGGCCGAGTCCGCCAGCAGAGTGGAGTGGTTTCCGGCCGGTCCGAGTGTGCGGCGAGACATCCGGAAACTTCCGGCCGGGCTTGTCCTGCTCGGCGACCGGGCGGAGGTGGTCAATCCGGTCTATGGCCAGGGCATGACCTTGGCCATATTGGGTGCGCAAGCGCTCGACGCGGCGGTCGAGCGGCACGGCGGCATCGGTCACGAGACCGCGCGCGCGGCCTGCCGCGCCGTGCTTGCGGGCGGGCGGGACGCGTGGATGATGTCTACCGCCGAGGACGCGCGACTGCCGGAGACCATCGGCGCACCCCACGGGCCGCTGATCCGTACCCAGCACATTTTCATGTCCCGGGTGCTGCACCGCGCGACCCGCGATGCCCACACCGCGGCCACTTTCGCGCAGGTGATGTCGCTGACCGCCCCACCCGCGGCGCTGTTCCAGCCGAGAATCGCTGGCCCGGCCCTGCTCGGTGTCGAGTGAGGACGAGGTGAGGGCAACGGCACACCAGGAGAAAGTGTTCCCACGCAGCCTCCTACCGCCCGAGGCCCGGACGACCGCCGTCACCGCCGACCAACGTGTCGCCTACGCACGGCGATTCACCGCACTGGGTGATCCGCCCGCCGACGCGGTGGTCGAAATGTTCCGCCGGTACCCGCCCGGCGAGGGCCGGGCGATGTTCGAGCAGGCGCTGACCCAAGGCATCGACACCCTCGCCGACCCGCCGCCGGAGCTGAGGGCGTTCTTCCACGGAGCCGAAACTCCGTACTGGGCTGATTCCGCACAGCTCGACCTCGCGGCTCGGGTGATCGGACGCACCGGCGCGGTCGGGCTCGCCGCGCTGAGCATGGGGGCTTTGCTGGGCGGGTATCTCGCGCATCGTGTCACCAAACCCCTGGTTATCACCGGCGATTTGGAACGGATGGCGGCCCGCCGGACGGCGGAGACGACCTACTGGTTTGTTCAGGTGACGCGACCGGGCGGACTTGCGCCGTTCGCACCCGGGTGGACGGCCACACTGCGGGTGCGGTTGATGCATGCCCTGGTGCGTGCTGGCATGTCGCGGCGACCGGACTGGGATTGGGAGGCGTGGGATCGCCCCCTCAACCAGTCCCAGATGGCGGGCACGAACGCGCTATTCGCCGTGGCCATCCTGTCGGGGTCCGAAGCCCTCGGTCTGCGATTCACCGCCGGGGAGAAAGCCGCTGTCTACCACTACTGGCGAGTGGTCGGGCACCTGGTGGGCGTGGATCCAGAGATACTTCCGACCGACGAGCGTGATGCGGCGCGGCTGATGTCTGTGCAGGCTGTTTACGAGTTCGACGCCCCCGACCTGGACAGTCAACGGCTGGCGCGTGCGTTGCTGGAAGCGATCGGGCCGTTGACCGTCGGAAACGACGATGATCTGCCGCACCGCCTCGGCCGTGCCGCAGCCACCGCCATTCTGTGCGCTTACGCCCGCCGGATCCTGGGCGGCGAGAACGCCGACTTTCTCGACCTGCCCGACAACCACCTGATGCAACGCATCCTGGGCGGCGCCGCCACCGTCATTCGGGGTGCGGAGGTCTTGCGGTGCGTTCTGCCGGCCGCGACCCGCCTCAGCGAGATGTGCGGGCGCCGCAGCTGGGTCGCCGCCGGCCAGCGAATGATGCGACAGCACAACGGTGATTCGCGCTACCGCCGCCACGATCACCTCGCCGGACGCGCACAGCAAACGACCGCTCGGCCGAGCTCATGACGACCACGGAAGATCCCATGCCTCAGCACACCGCAACCCCGCACCTGCCTCTGGCGACGGCCGCGTCATCGACCGGCCGGGCCCTCACCCGATCGGTCGATGATCCGATCGCCCGCACGCCGGAAGGTCCGAGCAGGTCGGCACTGGTGGGCGGTGACCTTCTCGGTGAGGCGAGGACGGTGGTCGCTCCGGCTCTGCGTGCCGCGATCGGCGCGCTGCCGCCCGGGATCGGCCGGGTTGTGTCCTATCACTTCGGTTGGGCGGAATTGGACGGCAGTACCCGCGACGGCGAGGGCTCCTGGGGCAAGGGGGTGCGCTCGGCGTTGGTGCTGGCGTGCGCGGACGCGGTCGGTGGCCTGCGGGCCGCGGCGGTGCCCGCCGCGGTCGCGGTGGAGCTGATGCACAACGCCAGCCTGATCCACGATGATCTCATCGACGGCGACGCCCTGCGGCGGCACCGGCCCTCGGTGTGGGCCGCCTACTCTGCCTCTACCGCCATCCTCGCTGGTGACGCCCTGCTGGTCGCCGCCATCCGGGCCCTGCTCAGTTGTGCACCACATGCGGTTGCGGCCGTCGACAGGTTGACCGCCGACGGCCTGCAGCTGATCGAGGGCGAGCTGGTGGACACGTCGTTCGAGACCCGTCGCGACGTCGCGTTGGCCGAATGTCTGACGATGATGGACGACAAGACCGCTGCCCTGCTGCAATGTGCCTGCGCGCTGGGCGCCCGGCTCGGCGGCGCCACCGAGGATCGCATCCACGCACTCGGACGGTTCGGGCGACATCTCGGACTGGCGTTCCAGGCACGCGACGACCTGCTGGGTATTTCGGGATTGCGTGAGGTCACCGGCAAGCCTGCGCAGGCCGACCTGCGTCGGCGCAAGCAGAGCCTTCCCGTGGTGGTCGCGCTGAACACCGGCAGCCCGCAAGCCGTTGAACTCGCCGCCATCTACGCCGCAGCTCAGCCGCTCACCGAGGAGCAGGTTGCCCGAGCCGCCGAACTGATCGAGGCGAGCGGCGCCCTGGACTGGGTGCACGACTACGCGAACAAGCAGATCGCCTGCGCGCTCGACCATCTGGAACGAGCCGATCCCACCGCTCATGGCCGCGCCCAGCTCACCGCACTCGCGCGCCTGGTCGTCGACCGCACCGCCTGACACCCCGACGTTCGGAGGAACCCATGACCGCAACCCAGCCCTTCGACGTGGCCACGCCCAAACCCCCAGTGGCTGAACGGCAAGTCACGGTGTATTGCCCCTTCCCCCTGCGATCGCATCCGTGCGACATCCGAGCCATCGACGACCACGCGGTCGTGTGGTGCCTGGATCAGGGCCTCTGTGAACCTGCCAGCATCGCGACGCGGATGGGCTGCGCGGCCGGGATCGCCCCCGCGCTGCCGCACGCGCCCGACTCCACCATCCTTGCCGCGACGAAGTGGTTCCTATTCGGGTCGCTGCTGGATGACCATTGGGATGCCCACCCTCACCTCGAGCAGATCGTCGCGCACGCCGGCGTGCTCCAATCGGTGATGACCGACGGCCCGGACGTGCCGCTGCCGCCCGGTGATCGGTGGGCGGCGGCGCTGCGGGATCTGCGCGGCCAGCTCGAAAACGTGCTGACCGACACCGAAATCCTCTGGTTCCGTGTGGAATTCGCGACATGGCTGATCGGGCAGGAGCGCTACACAGCGTTACAACGACGACCGACACCGCCGAGCCTGGGCACGTACTTGAGGACTCGCTGGGCCAAATGCGGTGTCGGCACCCTGCTGCCGTTTACCCCGGCGACCATGGGCTGCCCACTGTCGCCCCGCGCGATCGACGACCCGCCGGTGCACGCGTTCGTCAAAGCGACGATGACGGCAACCATTCTGCTGAACGACCTGTACAGCATCGTCAAAGAGCGCAACGCCGGGACCGCCACCACGAATCTGATCACCGTCCTCACCCACCACAACGACCTCGAGCCCGCGGCCGCGGTGACAGAAACGTGGCGGCTCTACGAACGGACGGTGGCGCTGGCCTGGCATCTGCAGCAGCAGCTGCGCACCGACCCCCGTCCAGCCGTCGCCCGACTGGCCATCGACCTGCCCAACTGGATCCCCGCGGGCATCCACTGGGCCTCCTCCACCCCCCGCTACCACCACCACGCCACCAGCACGCCCACGAGTTCGCCTCCGGCGCAGGTGATTCTCTCCGCGACCCCGGCCCTGGTCGATCCCGACGACCTGACCCCGCCGCCGTTTCCGGAGATCGACGGTTGGTGGAAATACGCAACGGCCGGGAGGCGGTGATGAGCACGACCACCACTGTGCTGCTGGCCTCGCCCCGCAGCTACTGCGCGGGCGTCGAGCGGGCAATCGAAACCGTCGAGCGGGCCTTGGCGAATGCGCCCGGTCCGGTGTTCGTCCGCAAGCAGATCGTGCACAACCGGCACGTCGTCGACGCCCTCGCCGCGCGCGGCGCCATCTTCGTCGACGAACTCGACGACATTCCCGACCCTGTGCCGGACGACGCCACTGTGGTGTTTTCCGCGCACGGTGTGTCGCCCGTGGTGCGCGCCGAAGCCGACCGCCGCGGTTTGCGGGTTCTCGACGCGACGTGCCCGCTGGTCCGCAAGGTCCATCACGAGGCCGAGCGGTTCGCTCGCCGAGGCGATCGGATCGTCCTGATCGGCCATGCCGGGCACGAAGAGGCGGTCGGCACGCTCGGCGTGGCGCCGGACGCGACGGTGCTCGTGGAGACAGCCGAGGACGTGGCATCACTCGAACTCCCCGACGACACCCCGGTGGCGGTGCTGACGCAGACGACGCTCGCAGTGGACGAGACCACCGCGGTGATCGAGGCATTGCGCGCTCGCTACCCCGGGCTCAAAGAGCCGCCGTCCGAGGACATTTGCTACGCCACCACCAACCGGCAGAACGCCGTGCGCGCAGTCGTGGACGACGCGGATGTGCTGCTGGTCATCGGCTCCCGTAACTCGTCCAACTCCCAGCGCCTGGTCGAACTCGCCCGTCGCGCGGGCACCGCGGCCTACCTGATCGACGACGCCACGGACATCGACCAGGCCTGGCTTGAGCACGCCGACACCATCGGTGTGACCGCGGGCGCCTCCACCCCGCCCGAACTCGTCGGCCAGGTCATCGACGCGCTGCGCGCCCGCGGACCCGTGCACGTGGTCGAACGCGAAATCACCACCGAATCCATGCGGTTCGCGCCGCCGCGTCAGCTGCCGGGCCCCACGTCACAGAGGCAGTCATGACCCGCCCGGACGCCGCCCGGCCGGCGACGACGGCGGGTGTGCTGGCGTCCATCTCCGAACCCAACGACATCACCCGACTTGACGCAGCGCAGCTACGGGTACTGGCCGATGAGGTGCGCGCACACCTGATCCAGCAGGTCGCTGCCACCGGTGGGCACCTGGGCGCTTCGCTGGGCACGGTGGAGCTCACGATCGCCCTGCACCGGGTGTTCGACTCACCGCGCGACCCGATCATTTTCGACACCGGCCATCAGGCCTACACGCACAAAATCATCACCGGCCGCGCCGGGCAGTTCCACACCCTGCGCCGCAAGGGCGGCCTGTCCGGGTATCCCAGCCGGGCGGAGTCACGGCACGATTGGCTGGAATCGTCACATGCCTCGGTGAGTATCGCCCACGCGCACGGCCTGGCCCGCGGGTTTCATCTGCGTGGCGATCCCGGCCGCCGGGTGATCGCCGTGATCGGCGACGGCGCACTCACCGGCGGCGTCGCCTGGGAAGGCCTCAATAACCTCGGCGCCGACGCTGCGCCCGTGGTCGTCGTCGTCAACGACAACGCTCGCAGCTACGACGCCACAGTCGGCCAGATCGCGACCCATCTCGCGCAACTGCGCGACGGAACCACCCGAGGGGAAAACCTCTTTCAGCTCATGGGATTCGAGTACATGGGGCCCATCGACGGACACGATATCGAGGCCATCACCACCGCACTGACCCGCGCGCGCGAATCGACGCGGCCGATCGTGGTCCACGCCGTCACCGAGAAAGGCAAAGGGTACGAGCCGGCCGAGAACAACACGGCCGACCGGATGCACGCCTGCGGAGTGATCGACCCGGCCACCGGCCAACCGACCACACCACCGACACCGACATGGACCGATGTGTTCGGCGACGAGCTTGCCACGCTCGCCGACAGCAACCCGGCGATCGTCGCCGCCACGGCCGCGATGCGGCTGCCCACCGGCTTGGGCGCACTATCGGCCACCCACCCCCACCGTGTGATCGATTCCGGGATTGCCGAGCAGCACATGCTGGCGGCCGCCGCGGGCATGGCCAGCAGCGGCCTGCACCCCGTGGTCACGCTGTACTCCACATTCCTGCCGCGCGCGCTCGACCAAGCCCTCTACGACATCGGCCTGCACCAGGCGGCCGTCACCCTCGTCCTCGACCGCGCCGGAATCACCGGCCCCGACGGACCCAGCCATCACGGCCTATGGGACCTGGCGCTGCTCAGCAGCGTCCCCGGGATGCGGATCGCCTGCCCACGCGACCCCGCGTCCTTGCGAGCACTACTACGCGAAGCGATCGGCATCCACGGACCCACTGCCCTGCGCTTCCCGAAAGCCTCAGTCGGGCCGAATCTTTCGGCCGAAGCCCGGATGGATGGGCTCGACATCCTCTACCGCAGCCCCCACCTGCCACTCGACGTGCTGATCGTCGCGGTCGGGGCCATGGCCGCGCCGTGCCTGACCGCGGCCGCCGAACTCACCGAACAGGGAACCGGAGTCACCGTCGTCGATCCGCGATGGGTCACACCGCTCAACCCGGCGCTGTTCGGACTCGTCGCCCGCCACCGCGCCACCGTGACCGTTGAAGACGGCCTAGTTGTGATGTCCAGGGAGGTTGGTCAGCCGGGTGACCGGTGGCCGACCTCCGAGGGCGGAGTGGGCTCGGTGGTGATTGTAGAAGTGGAGCCATGCGGGCAGGGTTGTGTTGCGTTGTTCGGTGGATTCATACAGCCGGGCGTAAGCCCAGCCCTCGGCCATGGTGCGGTGGAAGCGTTCGATCTTTCCGTTGGTTTGTGGCCGGTAGGGGCGGGTGCGTTTGTGGGTGATGCCCAGTTCGGTGCAGGCATCGCGCCAGGCATGTGATTTGTAGGCCGAGCCGTTGTCCGACAGCACCCGTTCGGTGGCGACGCCGTGGTCGGCCAGCCATGCCACGGCCCGCTGCAGCACACCGATCGCGGTGGCGGCCTTCTCGTCGGAGTGGATCTCGGCGTAGGCGAGGCGGGAGTGGTCGTCGATGACGGTGTGCACGTATGCGGTGCCGATGGCGGGCCGGTAGTTGTTGCCGCGCTTGCCGGTTCGGTGGGCGGTGGCGCGGGCGTTGGACTTGCTGGCGCGGCGGTCGAGGAACTTGTGCCCGCCGCCGTCGGGGATGTTGGCGAACTTGGTGACGTCGACATGGATCAGCGACCCGGGATGGGGGTGTTCGTAGCGGCGCAGCGGTTCGCCGGTGACCCTGTCGATGCGCGACAAACGGTTGATCCGGCACCGGGTCAGCACCGCGTGCACGGTCGAGGCCGGCATCGCCAGCAGGCCGGCGATCTGGATCGGTCCGAGCCGGTGACGCCACCGAAGCCGCACGATCCGGCGTACCGCGTGTGGCGGGGTCTTGGCCGGGCTGGTCACCGGACGCGAGCTGCGGTCGGCCATCCCGGCAGGACCCTCGCCGCGGTAGCGGTCGGACCATTTCCTGGCGGTTCGCGGGGAGACCATGAACATTTTCGCTGCTGCGGTATAGCTCCAGCCGCGGTCGACGACGAGCTGGGCCAGTCGTAGACGAGCACGCGGGGTCAACGCTGCGTTAGCGTGGGACACGAAGGCCTCCGGATCGGTGAAGCGGTGAATTCGACAGCTCCACTTCACCGCCGGAGGCCTTCACCAGTCACACAGGCTCACCGTTCCAACCCGGTACAACCTCCCTGGACATCACACCTAGTCGACGGCGGCATCGGCGCCCGCCTCGTGCACGCCGTCACCGAGCGCTCTCCCCACTCCCCGGCCGCGATTCGAACCCTCGGCGTCCCCACCGGCTACCTCCCGCACGCCAGCCGCGCCGAGCTGCTGTCCCACTGCGGACTCATCAGCACGGGCATCGCCGCCGACTGCCGCACGCTACTGGCTACCCCGCCGGGCCCCGCGCCGGCGGCCGCACTGCCCGCCGTCACCTGGAGTGCGCCATGACCACGCATGCACCGGTCTATCTTCCCGCCCCCAACCCACCACCCGCGACGCTGCGGCCCCGCCGCAAAACCCGTCAACTTCAGGTCGGCCGCGTCGGGGTTGGCAGCGATCACCCGATCTCGGTGCAGTCCATGACCACGACCAAGACGCACGACGTGAACGCCACCCTGCAGCAGATCGCGGAACTCACCGCGTCGGGGTGCGACATCGTGCGGGTGGCCTGCCCCCGTCAGGAGGACGCCGACGCGCTGGCCACGATCGCCGCGAAATCCCAGATCCCGGTGATCGCCGACATCCACTTCCAGCCCCGCTACATCTTCGCCGCGATCGACGCCGGATGCGCCGCGGTACGGGTCAACCCCGGCAACATCAAGGAGTTCGACGGCCGGGTCAAGGAGGTCGCCAAGGCTGCGGGCGCGGCGGGCATCCCGATCCGCATCGGCGTGAACGCCGGTTCGCTGGACAAGCGGATGCTGGAGAAGTACGGCAAGGCCACCCCGGAGGCGCTGGTGGAGTCGGCGCTGTGGGAGGCGAGCCTGTTCGAGGAGCACGGGTTCGGCGACATCAAGATCTCGGTCAAGCACAACGACCCGGTGGTCATGGTGGAGGCATACCGTCAGCTGGCCGCGCAGTGCGATTACCCGCTGCACCTCGGCGTCACCGAGGCGGGCCCGGCGTTCCAGGGCACGATCAAGTCGGCGGTCGCCTTCGGCGCGCTGCTGTCGGAGGGTATCGGCGACACGATCCGCGTGTCGCTGTCCGCACCGCCCGCCGAAGAGGTCAAGGTCGGCGGGCAGATCCTGCAATCGCTGAACCTGCGCCCGCGCAAGCTGGAGATCGTGTCGTGCCCGTCCTGCGGGCGCGCCCAGGTCGACGTGTACACGCTGGCCAACGAGGTGACCGCGGGCCTGGAGGGCATGGCGGTGCCGCTGCGGGTGGCCGTGATGGGCTGTGTCGTGAACGGTCCCGGCGAGGCGCGCGAAGCCGATCTGGGGGTGGCCTCCGGCAACGGCAAGGGCCAGATCTTCGTCAAGGGTGAGGTCATCAAGACCGTCCCGGAGGCGCAGATCGTCGAGACGCTCATCGAAGAGGCGATGCGCATCGCCGAGGAGATGGGCGAGGACGCAGGCACCGGCGAACCGGTGCTACCACGGCAAGCCGCGAAATGAACAGCCCAAGCAGCACGTCGTTTGGATGCTTCACTGCCTACAGACGCCCGCGTCGTTGCCTCGTGGCGTCCCGCGCTCGCAGATGAACCAAACAGCGCCAAACGGCGATGCACCCTGCCAGCGGGAACTAGGGCTTGCCCGAGTCCTCACCCGCCGCCGAGAGCCTGAAGGCCCCCAGCGCAGCCAGGAGCTTGCCAGCCATGTTCTCCAGCTGTTCAGGAGAGATGGATTTGCCGAACGCCGCCGCGTCCAATAGCTGGCGCCGCACTTCCCCGATCTGCTTCTCAGCGAAGCCAAGAGGCGCTGTCTCCAACATGTCTGAACCGTACTCTAGATCGAACACGCTTTCGATACGCTGCTTCGATCGCTCCAGGTACTTCGCTTCACCGTACTTCGGCTCACTCGTCCTCGCGGCGTGGCGCGTCCATGTCGCCGCGGCGGCGTATTCGGCGACGCTCCTGCTCCACGCCCACATGCGGCGAGCCCCCTGCCTCATTCGTTGAACCAACGCAGCCCCGGAGGTCGGTCGACACCACGCGACGCCGAAAGCGAATCTGAAGCGCATAATTCGTCAGCGCTCCTCCCCCTGGGTTACAAAAACTGCTTCACAACGATGAGCTTGCCGCCGGTCTGCGCTGGATCCACCAGGGCCACCGAGATCCGTCCGTTGGGCTGTCCGGCCATGTCTTGCCAGATGGTCTGCATCGTCGCGGCCACGCGGCCATCCTCCGTGTGGGGTGTCGGTGAGCCGTCGGGTACCACAACAACAGTCAGTGGTGCGAGCAAGCCAATACCCAGTACTGATGGCACCGGGCTGTTGGCTACGGCGACTGTTTCGGCATGGGTGAGCCCCACGCCGGCAATCACACCCGGCGACTGCAACGGCACCGCTGCCGAGGCGGATCCAGCCGATATCGCCACGCCGATGCCAAGCCCGATCAGAGTCGATCCCAGTCCTGCTGCTGCGCGAATTCGCATAGCAAACTACCTCCCCATCCGGGCGGCCGACCGAGTTGATCGACACTGCGAACCCGTATGGAAAGCGAATCTAAAGCGAATAATCAGGCCGTGTCAACGTGTTCTCTCGTGCCGTCGCCGGGATCACGGCGGATCTGTTGTCATCTGCACGAGGTCCTGCAAGTGATGGCGGGGATGCTGAACCGGGCTCTAAGTCCATAAAATTCCTTCCATCTGCGTGAATGTCATTAGCTGTAGATACGCTGATGTGGTATCGATCCCGACACCGATGCTCGCCGTACCGGGGTCGCCGCCCGGCACCGAAGCGTGGACGGTGGAACTCAAATTCGATGGGATGCGGCTGATGTCGGTCTGCCGTGACGGGCACTGCCGCCTCTACAGCAGAGCCAGGCGCGAGGTCACCACCTCGTTTCCCGACATCGCCGAGCGTATTGCCACCTCACTGCACGGTCGCACCGCGACTTTGGACGGTGAACTGGTGGCAAGTGCCGCCGACGGTCGCCCGTCGTTCTCCAGACTGCAACGTCGGATCCACCTCACGAACCCGAGCCGACGTCAGATTCGGAACACGCCGCTCGAATTCGCCGTGTTCGATCTGCTGGCCTTAGATGCCGAACCGACCACCGTACTGCCTTACAAGATCCGCCGGGCGAGGCTTGAAGGCCTCGCGCTTGACAGCTGGGGCCTGCGTACTGTGCCCGTCTGGCCGGGAACGGAGGGTGATTGAGTGCTGGCCGCAGTCGCCGACGTAGGCCTCGAAGGCGTGGTCAGCAAGAAGAACAACTCTCCCTACCTGCCCGGCAGGTCACACGCGTGGGTGAAATCGGTGGTCCGCCGCGTCGGCGACGCCCTCATCCTGGGCTGGCTCCCGGGAACCGGTGCGCACTCGCGGTCGCTAGGTGCCCTGATCCTCGGCTGCAGGGACGAGTCGGGCCGCTTGGTGTACCTCGGTTGCGTCGGATCAGGTCTGAGCGGCCCGGCGCGGCACGTGCTACGCCAGGCCCTCGACCAGATCGCCGCTCCGATGCCCGAACTCATCGGGGCGATTCCGCGTGAGGTGGTGGCACGCGCCCGGTGGGCTGACGCCGTCTTGGTTGCCGACGTCTCCTATCGTGAGCTTTCCGCCGACCAGGTGCTGCGGCACCCCAGTTTCCGTGGCATCAAAGTCGATATCGCCATCGAAGACGTAGGCCTTCCTGACTGACCGGTGTCGCGGTCTGTCGCGGCGGGGCGCTCGAAGCGTTGATCAGAACTGGAGATATTCGCGCGATGCTCCCTGCGGTGTCAGCCGCTGATCCCCCGGATATAGACCCAGCCCTGGCAACCGTGCGTCGATCTCCTTCCGATCCAATGGCGGCGACACCGGCGCCAGGCTGACGCGGTCTTCCAGATCGACCCACTCGGCGTCGGGATCCAGCGAACGCACGCGCGCCACTCGACCGCCTTCGACATACACCACTCCACGCAGCCGCTTGCGACGATCTTCCGGGATATGGGAGCGCAGAGCCGCCAGCCGCCGGTCCATTTCCCACTCCGGGTCATCGGCACCGTCGAACTCCGCACGCAGTTTCTGCAACATGCGGGCCGAGCGGTAGACGATCTGCACGCTGTTCTCGCCCTGCGTCGCATCGGCCGGCGGTTGCAGGGCTTCGGGCAGATCCCAGTCCTGGAAAGCGGCGCGCGCCCACTCGTAGGGCGCGATCACCGCTTGGTCCTTCCACACCGTCACAGTGATGTGACGGCCTCGCTGCAGCTTCTCCCGCAGTTCCCGAAGCATGGGCCGGGCCGCTCGGGAGTTGATCGGCTCGTCTACCAACCTCTGGGGCACCTTCTTCTGTTGCTGGCCCACTGACCACACCCCATGCGACATCAGCACAGCGATCGGCTGGTCGAGGTAGGCGACCACGGTGACCTCATCGTCCCGATACGCCTTCCTCAGCTCTTCCGACAGGTGCTTACGCAGGTGCTCGTACTCGATCACTCGCATGCGCGAAACCTTACGCGGCTTACGCACATGCGGCAGTACGCCCGCTCGGCACGCCCGCCGAGTAGTCCGCTCACGCTGCACGACAGCGGCCATGGTCATCCTCCTTCGTGTTGATCACCGAGCTGACAATCCCCGACCCGGGCGACTCCCTGCCGAACAACGACAACTGCACCGCCCGTTCGAGAGGCTGGCGCGGCACCGAGTCGAGCACGCGAGCGCGCCATGCGAGTGCGTACCGTGGGCAATTTACGCATCGGCGATGTTCGCAACCCGGTAACGGCGGCGCGAACCTCGCCGCCATCGACCACGCCATCGAATCCGACGACGAAATCTGATCGCCGTATAACGCCAGCCCGCTGGACTTCACGCCGAAAGCGTGCAGCGCGATTCCGGGCACCGCGTCGACGATGTTGTGAATGATCTCCGCGACCTCCCGAGTGCCTTGGCGGCGGCACAACGAGCCGACACCGACGGTCGCTTCGGAGGTCAAATCGACGCCCGCGGACGCATACAGCGCGAGGCAGCGAATGTAGTCATCGACGGTCCAGCCCTGGATTACCGGAATGATGGGAATCTCTGGGGCGGCGGCTCGAATTTCGCAGAAGTTCTGCACGGTCCGGTGTTGATGCTCGCGCACGGTCAGGCCGGTGCCCGCGAACCGCACCCCGTGAAACGTCCCTCCGGCCAATACCGCGGGCTCACACATCCAATCGGCCGGAGCCGCGAACTCAAGCCGACCGATCTCCTCGTTGTAGAGACGGACACGGTCGGCGTACTCGTTCGGAGACGGGCCGCGATCCCAGGAACCGAAGCGCTGTAACTGTGTGAATGAACCGGAATCCAACGCCCACGGCGCAATCGCTTTCGGCAGGCGTCGACATCGCCGCAACGTTTGATGGGAAACGAATGCAGGCACGCCGAGTGATTCCAGCCAGATAGGCCGGTGGACACCGAGGAAGAACCGCACAGCACCTCTCTCATTTAGTAGATCTCAAGCGTGAACTCCACGCATTAGCCTGGGTGAGGCTATTTTATACAACTTACGCAACTTACGCAAATTGCATTGGTTGTGTTGTCCGGTGCCGAACATCGGATGTGCTGAAACCTGCTTGCTGACCGCCGCTATGACCGTCGGCGGCCTGGTCGACAAGCGGTGGATCGTCCCTATCCTGGCAATCGAAGTATTCATCAAGCAGACATGGGAGAGGACAATCCATGGCACGCAAGGTCAGAACGGTCGTCGACGTCATCGATGACTTCACCGGAAAGATCGACGCCGCTGCCGACACGGTCGATTTCAGCTACCGCGGCACCGCCTACCAGATCGAACTGGGTCCCGAAAGCGCAGCCCAGCTGGAGCAAGCGCTGGCGCCGTTCATCTCGGTGGCGCGCAAGGTCAAGAAGACCTCGAAGACGCATGGCGCGAAATCTACGGCGGCGCAGTCGGATGAGCGGAAGCGAATCCGGAAGTGGGCCCGCGAAAACGGACACAATGTGGCGCCGGTCGGCCGCATCGACCGCGACGTGATCGCCGCGTACCACCGCGCCCACTCCACGCCGGCAGAGCAGACGATCGCGGCGCGAGAAGTGTCGTGAGGAGATGGGCGAGGGGCTGGATTACCCCCTGGATTACCCTCTGGATTAGCGCAGGGGTTGGGTCCAGGGGGTAATCCAGGGGCTAGTCCAGGGGATAATCCAGTAGATAATCCAGGGGCTAATCCAGCCCCAAAACACTGGTTTAGCTGCGGATTTCCGCCTTGCCCCCGTCCTTTTCGTTCGCAGGCTCACGATTTCAAGACCACCCCCGCTCTGCGTTCCTTGACCGAGGGTGGTCTTGAAAACCAAGGACGGGGGCAAGGCGGAAATCCAAACTGAGAGTTGAGGAGGGGGCAGGAGAAAGGGAAAAGACATGTGTGTGCCGTCCACTACGCGCGGTGGGGGAGGGCGGAAGGGCGTACCCTCCCCCACCGCGCTCCGTGGACGGCACACACACATTCACCTCCCCCTGCCCCCTCCTCAAGGAGGGGGTTCCACCCCCTGCCCCCTCGAGGGGGTTCCCCTCCCCCTCGGCCCGCGCCCCCTCCCCGGAGGGGGCTGGCCGTGCGCCGCCTGCGGCGGCCCGATCCCACATCCGTGTGACCGCGCTCGGTGGTGGGGGAGGGCGAACAGCGTACCCTCCCCCACCACCTCGTAGGAGCGCCGCAGGCGGCGCGCTGCGCTGGCCCCGCTCCGCGGTGTTTGTGTCCTCGCAGAGCGAGGACACGCGCCCGATTGGCGCTCGCGCCTCGGCGCGAGCCGGGCCTGGGTCAGGCGACACTCGGGAGGTGGTTCGCACTCAAGATCCCGGCTCGCTCCCACCTGCAAGACCAATTCGAGGCCAATTCCGAGCAGGGGGCTGCTCTGTTGCAGCGGGCCGTCATCGAGCGTCGATATCATGCAGGGAGGTGCGGAGATGAAGGTGGGAAGACACATTACGAATGACTCCATGAATTGGGCTGCGACGCAGTCCGTACCGATGTCACGATCGCTGCGGGAACCGGCTCGCACGGCGCGGATGGGAGCGGTAGGGCCGTGGTGAAACTGCCAACTGTGAACCGGTCGACGGTGCAACGGCGGACCGTCACCATCACCGATCGTGATGCCGCAGTTCTCAAATGGCTCGCAGAGGTGCAGATCGCCAGCACCGATACTATGCATAATGCCTACGCGCACTTCGGCGATGCACCGATGACTAAGAAGCGGTGTTCCGCGCGTCTGATGGATCTCGTCAACCATGGACACCTTGGAGTTGCGGGACTCCGGCGAGGAAACAACCGCCGCGTGTACTGGCCTGCCCATCAGCCCTATCCGGTCGCGCGCCGCGAGCTCGCCCACGACCTGATCATCGCGGACATGTCGATAAAGCTGCTCAAAGCAGGAGGCGAAGAATTCCTGCACTACAACCGGAATCTTCCGGCCGCCATGGCGTCGCAGCCCCGCCAGTGGACTCGGGATGCCCCGATCGACAAGAAATCTCACCTCGGAGATGGGATGCTGTGGTTGCCCAACGACACCAGCGTGATCGTCGAGATCGAACTGACCAACAAATCTCCGCAGAAGCTGGCCAGAGTTCTCGACTCGCACGCCAGTAGGATTGCGTCCGCTGACGAGCCCGCAGCACATGTTCTCTACCTCACCACGTACCGCGTGGGGCAAGTCGTCGCAGCAGCCTGGGCCAAGCACGGTCACGCCGCCGATCACCCTGATCGGATGCAAGTCATCCACGTCATCGACGACACCACCTTGGACTCGATCGACAACGCCCGGACAATCCCTATTCCGTCCTGAGAGCCTAATCGCACGCTGTTCCGGCCACCCCGAGGCGGAATCGTTCGCGGGCGCGCCTACCGAATCTGCCTCTATTCGGCAAACACTGGCACCGATCCTGCCATGCCGAACCGGTCGCCCCCAGTCTGCGCGCTGCTCGCGACAACCTCGACGCTCGGACCGCCGCAGTCCAGCGATGTGCCCGCGCGCTCACCCGGCAACACAAATCCGAAGCGCGGCGCATGGACCTGTGCGGGTATGCGACAGTCCCCTGTGCCCGACGCGCTGCGCACCAAAGAAGACCGACAAACCGACGTCCCGGCAGATAGCGCTCTCGCCGATCCGTCCTTGACCGCGGACCGGCGCTGAATCCTCGACTCTGCCTATCGCCGGGTTGAGATCCAGCTCTGTGAAACCGCTTGGAACAACGTCATCGGCGGTCCAGTTGTCACGGCCGACCAACTTGCTCGGATTGTCGAACCTGCTTGGCTGCCACACGTCGATATCGGAATCTTCCCCCCGCATCGAACCAAATGTCATTCGCCCAGCCACGTTCGTGGTCTTCGAACGATCGGACGGCCGAGCTGCCAGACGAAATCAGCACCATGAGGCTGTCGACATGATCCCCGCCGAGCGAGACCACCGCCACGCGCAACACTGAGGCATCCGGAGAAACGGGCCAGCTCCGGGTTCGTGCCTGTCGGTCAGCCGGCTCACCTGTCGTCGTTGCCCTGGGAGGATTTGAGCTGCCGCGGCACCAAGCCCTGCCGCACTGCCGTAGCTCCCGCGCACTACCTTCCAGCCGCATTGCGTCGGAGGTGCACGCGTTCAGCACCGCACCGCCGGGTGGGGTGGTTGGTCGCTGAGGATCGCGGCCTGGCGGCCGCGCGGTGGCGCGGGCAAGGCGGTGTCGGCACGTCCCTCCGGCGGGGCCTGCGCCGATGCTGGCACACCAGAACCCGGGCCGCCAGGGTCGTTCGTCCGCTCCTCGCTGCGCTGCGGTGCGGGCGCTCCACCCTGGCACCCCGGAACCTGGCGCGCCGGACGCATCGCAGGCCCCACCGAAGGAACGCACCGACACCGCACACCACTGTGTTGTTCGCCCGCGCCGCCGAAACCCCTCGCGGCCGCCGGCCGCGCGCACCCCGAGGGGTGCGGTCCGCGGCCCGGGGCCGCGCGCTCCCTGCGGTCGCGTGCGGGCGCTGCCGCCCCGCACCCCGGCCC
>NZ_JBSGEZ010000048.1:0-61105 GCF_053603155.1 Nocardia sp. NPDC004260
GGGGTTCAAATCCCCTATCCTCCGCCAGGGAAACACCTGGTCAGGGACGGTTTCAACCGTCCCTGACCAGTCCCGGTCAACACCAGCGGTCAACATGAAGACATCTGAGGGGATGTCAGTCCAGGAAGTCGGCACGGCACTGTCCCGACACCCGAAGGAATCCCCCGCATGTCCAGCATTCGAGTCCGCACCCGCCGCGACGGCACCGACTACACACAGGTCATGTTTCGCCACGCAGGCAAGCAACAGTCGATGAGCTTCGACGACCACGCCGCCGCCCTGCGCTGGCGCAAGTCCCTCGACGAGCTCGGCGCCGAGCGCGCCCTCGAATTACTCAAGATCGCCGAGCAGGTCGAGGCCACCCCTATCGTCACCATCAAGCAGGCCGGGGCCGACCACATCGACAATTTGTCGGGCGTCTCACTCGGCACCCGCAAGCGGTACCGCGCCTACATGCGCAACGACATCGAACCGTTCTTCGGCGCGGGCACAGCGGTCGACATGATCCCCGACAAGCGGATCCGCCAGTGGGTCAACTGGCTCGAAAAGGGCGATCCCTCCAAAAAGCGGAAACCGAACAGCGCGAAGACAATCGCGAACAAGCACGGCTTTCTCTACGCGCTGATGGAGGCCCTGCGGAAAGCGGGCACGATCCCGACGAACCCGTGCGCCGATACGCAGCTGCCGCGCGTCGACCGCGCCGAGATGACGTTCCTCGAGATCGACGAATTCGAGGCACTGTACGAGGCGCTGCCGAAGCGCTGGCAGCTGCTCGTCAAGTTCCTCGTCGCGACCGGCGCGCGCTGGGGCGAGGTGACCGCGCTGAAGGTGCGGGACGTCGACCGCCGCAAGTGCACCGTGCGGATCGTGCGGGCGTGGAAGTACACCGGCGGCGAGCGCGAACTCGGCAAGCCGAAGACCAAGAAGTCGGTCCGCACCATCGACCTCGATCCCGACCTCGTCGCCGAACTGCCGCTCGCGGGACGCGACCGTGAGGACTGGCTGTTCGTCAACGGCCACGGCGGACCGATCCACGTCACGACTTTCTACAAGCAGGTGTGGCGGCCGACGCTCGCCGCGCTGGCGGCCGAGGACGGCAATCCGCTGAACGGCAAGACGCCACGCATTCACGACCTGCGGCACACCTGCGCGAGCTGGATGCTCGACGCCGGCATTCCGATCGGCGACGTCCAAGAGCACCTTGGGCACGAATCCATCCAGACCACCAAGGATCGATACGGGCATGTGAGCCGCGACGCCGGGAAGCGCGCCGCCGCAGCGATCGGCGCGCGCCTGCCGAAGTCGAGGACGAAGACACCGCCGCCGCTGGCCGTCGCCGCGTAGCTCTCCACTGATCCGCCCCGGGGCGTCGCCACGCGGTGTTAGCGTGGCGGCGCCCTAGTCCGTGACCAGTCAGGGGGACTCATGACCAGGCGTGCCCTCACTGCTCTGCTCGCCGCCTCCGTCGCGGCGCTGTCCGCGTGCTCGACCATCGACACCAGCAGCACACCGGCGACGGTGCCGACTCCCGCCACCGCGGCCCAGCCGTCGGCGCGCCAGCTAGGCCAGGCCATAGAGATCACCCGCACCGACAGCGGCACGCGCGTCGGCCGCATCCGGTTCACCGACGCCCGCGAACTACCGGCCACCTGCCTCGTGGATCCAGGCACCGACTACACCCTGGCCATCCGTATCGAGATCGAAAATGCGCCCGGCGAGAAGCTGCCTGTGCCCGACGTATACGCGGTGACGTACAACGATGCCGAGGGCGTGACGCACGAGGTGAAGCCTGCCTCGATCTACGGGTGCGACGCCGACTACCCCGAAGCGGTGACCGCGCCGGTCGGCGGCAAGGTGACGGGCTGGATAGCGTTCGACGTCGCCAGCCCGCCCGCGGCGCTTGTGTATTCGCCGATCGTGTCGGACCAGTCGTCGAGCCCCACCGACATCAAGTTCTTGAAGGTCAGCCCGGCAACGGTGACCATCGACCTGCCCGACCAACTCGCCGCCGCCCCACCACCGTCGACCACCGCGGCGCCGGCCTCGATGAGCGCGGCCCGGCCGACACCGGCCGCGCCGCCGACCGGCCGCGACTCGCAAGGCAGGCCGAACGGAACTGGCGGCCGGGTCGTCGCGTGCGCCGACGAGAACTACCAGCCGGGCACCGGCATCTACGAGGACGGATCGAAGGGGTACGCCCCGGAGTGCCTGCCCGGCGGGGCACTCGCGCCGCGGTGACTACTTGAACTCGTGCCAGTGCAGATCGAGCCGGTCGGCGCCGATAACGCTGCGGCCTTCGCTGGAGCGGACCACGACGTGATCGAGCAGCGCGGCCACGATGCGATGCTGCCGGTCGGCCGGGGCCGCTTCCCACCACGCCAGGATCTCGTCCACCGACGGGCCCGGCATGTCGTCGAGCGCCTGCAACTGGAGGATCAGCCGCTCCGCCTTGGCGATGTTCGCGCGGACCCGCTCGGTCCCGGCGAGCATGGTGTCCCGTTCGATGAGCCGATCGGCGTAGTCGCGGCCGAGCACGGCGTAGCGCTCGCGCAGGTCGGCGAGCACCGCCTCGGCGTCGGCGACGGTGCCGGTCGCGGCCATCGCCTTGCCGAGCTTGCGCCGATACTTCGGATCGGTGAGCCGCGCGAGCACGCGCTCGGTGATGTCGGCTTCCAGCAGCGGCGCGCTGATCGTGACCTTGCCGCAGCCGCCACCGGCCAGGCTGCATCCGTAGTACGGGGTCCGGCCGCCTGCGGTGTTGTAGGTCAGGTGGTGGGTGCACAGGTCGCAGCGCGCGAGCCCTTCGGACAGGAGATAGACGTTGGTGCGGGTGGGCGCGAACTTTTGCAGGTCGGGGTCGAGCAGCCGGTCACGCAGGGCGGTCCATGTGTCCTTGTCGAGGATCGGTTCGACGTCTGTGGCGACGAGGGCGCCGTTCTCGTCGAAGCGGCACCCGACCATGCGCGGCGCGACGAGGGCCCGGCGGATGACGGTTGGATGCCACTCAGCCCCGGACACGGTGACGATTCCACGGGCTTTCAGATCAGCGGCCAGCCCGCGGCGTGACGGGCGAGGATCGGTGTCGGCGAGTAGGTAAGTGGCCCACCGGCGGATCTCTTCGGCCTCGGCCGGTTCGATGGTCTTGCCGTTGGATTGCCACCCATACGCACGCGACACTGTTACCCCACATCTCCGTCGACTGTCACCTACGTGTGACTGTAGCGCGCGGCTTTGCGGTGTCGGTCGACGTCACTACGTTGGTCCGGTCGGGGTGCTAACAACCCACTACAACCGGAGATGTGAATGACCACTGCTGAAGATCGGGCATGGAACGTCAGAGATGCGATCTTGCTTTGGCTGTATCGAGAGACGATCGCCGGTAACCGTATGCCGCGCTATGACTTGGCCCGAGTCGGTGAGGCTGTCGACTGGGCGAGCGATCCGATTACAGCCGATGACTGGGATCAAGCCACCCGATATCTGGAATCTACGGGGTACATCACTGGCACCGTGGGATACGGGTCCGGCGTTGCCCGACCTAGCATCACACCCAAGGGCGAGGAAATGGCGGCGTCAGGCAGATCCGTGCGGCCTGGCCCAGCACGGGAAGCGAACACCACCGGCGTGACGAACGTCTACAAAACCATCATTACCCACCACGGTCATGGTCCCGTGGCGGTCAACAGCCGCGATTTCAGCCAGTCGAACACAGTCGGCACGCCGGTCGACGAATTGAAGTCGCTGATCCAGTCCTTGTACGCCTACGCCGACGACGGCGGAGACAACGCCGACGAGATACGTCGGCAGGCCGACGATCTCAACGACGCAGCCAGCGACCCGGAGAACAACCAGACACGAATCAGAACAGGCTTGCTGTCGCTGATCGGAACATTGACCACAGCCGCAGGCGGCGCGGCCGGGCATGAACTTGCGCAGGCTGTCTTGCAGCTGATGCCCGAGTTCAGCTAGCCGGGCACCGAACCTTGTAACCACCCGTCGGTGCGCCTGGCTCAGACCGCCGACGGGTCATCCGGTGGCGGCATCCCTGAATCGATCGCCGCCTGCATCCGCCGCGCAAGCGCGTGATGCCCAGCGGCTTCCAGCACCGGGATCGCCATCCGCATCAGATCCGCGAACTTCCACAGCCGTTCTTTAAGCCGGTCCATCGCGGTCTCATGCTCGGCGAGCCGCGCCTCCAGCGTGGCGTTGCGTCTATCGGCGCGGTCGGTGAAGTTGCCGGACGCCTCGATGATTCGGTGCGCATAGTCACCGCGGCGCGTCGACCGCGCGAACAACCCCATGATCAAAGCCACCAGGACAGTCGAGACCCCACCTCCGACCAGAAGGTTGCCGATGGCGGGTAGATCCGTCATCTGTCCATGCTCCTCACCGCCCTCGCGACCAGCCTGATCCGGCGCCAATCACGCCAGATGAGGCGGCACGCGCACGCCACCAGCCCCGTCACCACCCACACCGCGAACGACGCACGGCCCGCGTACACCGTTCTGCCCAACGCCAGCACGTACGTTGCCAGCGCGAACGCTATCCCACCGTTTCCGGCCAGTTGTAGCCACAGGCCAAGCACCTTGCGGCGCTCGATCGCGATCCCCGCGAACGTCGCCAGTGGGGCCGCGATCAGCAATCCCACCCAGCCGACGTGTGCAGGCCGCCCGAGGATCTGGGAGACCGCGTTCGGGATCTCGCCGGCGCACAACGCCCACACACCCGCGATCAGGATGAACGCGTACATCGTTACCTGATATGTGCGGATGCTGTCCTCGTCGACGAGCCGTGCCGCCTCACGCAGGGGCATGAAAACGGCCCGCCCCTGCCGCGGTGCACGCGCCGTACAGCAACGCGATGGATCCCCACGTCGCCACACCGCCCCAGCCCACACCGTCGTTGCGGGCCGCGACCACACCGATGCTGAAGGCGAACGCAGTGGACCAGGCCGCACATCCGCCGAATCCGACCGCGACGACCGGCAGGATGCGCGTCGCGAATCCGAGCAGCCCCATCACCGAGCAACCGAGCAACGCCGCACCCCACGACTCCGGTGCTCCCGGCACCTGCAACGCCACCTCGTAGGCCGGTGAGGACCAGCGGCCCGCGCCGCCGACGATCGTGATCACGCCGTAGACCGCGGCGAACAGCAGCAGAACGATCGCGACGAAGCGGGTGAAGGTGAGCGCGACATTCGGATTCATGTCCGGGCGCTGCACTCGCGTAATAGCGGCCATCACTCGATCGCCTCCGGTCGGTGCTTGCCGATGTACTCCGGTGTCGGGGACACCACGCGGCGGGTCAGGTAGGCGGCGACCATCGGCGCGACGATGAGCGCGTAGACGGTCGTTGCCATCTCGACCCATTGGGTCGAAACATCCCTGCCCAGGACGTACGCCACGATCGCGGTGATCACCATCCCCGCCGATCGGATGAGTGCTGGCTCGGGGGCTTTCGTGATGCTCATGACTTGCTCCTGTCCGCTTGGGTGTCTCGTGTGCCGGAGACACCGACCGCGGCGGCGATGGCCGCGGCGAGGTCGTTGAACGATCGGCCGCCGTTCTGCGGCCACGCCTCGAACTCGGTTCCCGCCTGGTCGCGGATCTTCTGCCCCGCGCCCTTGCCGAGCAGCTGGTCGAGCACCGCCATCAACATGCGCTCGTTCTGCCAGCAGCGTTGGTCGATCCACTTCAGCGCGGTCGCTGCGTCGACGTCCTTGCCCTCGAAGTTGGTGAAATGGATTGCGGACATCTCGTCTCCTTCCGCGAAAGCGCGTGCGCGCCTGATTAACTCGTCCCACGGGAACCCTCGGCCGGGGTCGGTGTGTCCGCCGCCCCACTGCCCAAAGTCGACGTGCCCGCACACGCCGGGCCGCTGCGGCGGGGCGCTGCTGCCGGTGCCGCCGACGTACTCGATCGGGATGCCGCGCTCCTGACACCGCCAGGCCACGAGTGCCGCCGTGCGGGTGAGCATCAAGTTCTCGTCGATCCCGTCGGCGGTGTCGGTCTCCAGCCATTTGCCGCGCGACCATCCGGCGAAGGTCCCGGCCATGAGGATGTGATCGGCGCGCGAATTGGCGTTGGTCGCGCTCCACGGATTCATGTCCCACGGCACCACGAGGACGGTCTCGTGGTCGTCGACGACCGCGTTGTAGGACACGGCCGCATCGGGGTTGCCGCCGGGTGCGGGGTCCTTCAGATACGAGACGATGTCGCCGCGACCTTCCTGTGTGTGGATCGCGATCCAGGAGACGTTGCGTCCGCCGCTGTGGCAGTTCGGCGACAGATCGGTGCGGGTGACAGGGCTGTCTATGCGGGTCCTTCCGGTCTGAGTGCCGGGGTCGAGGGCGTCGGCGAACCACGGGCCCGGGTCGACTGCGCGCCCGCCGATCCGGCCGGGCGGTGTCCATAGCTCGACATGGGCGTGCGGGCCGCTGCTCTGACCGTGCGTGTTGACGTAGCCGATGAGCTGCCCGGCGCGGACCTGGTCGCCGCCGCGCACCGCGGGGTCGCCGTGGCCGATGATGATGTCGACGCCGGCCGCGCGCTGGCAGTCCAACCACACCCAGCGGCCGAACCCTTGCACGCCGGTGCGCTCGGCGCCCTCGACCACGACGCCGTCGAGCGGCGCGTAGAAGGGGGTGCCCAGCTTGGCGGCGAAGTCGATGCCGTAGTGGAAGCCGTTGTCGCGGGGCCCGTACGGCGAGGAAATCTTGTAGGTGCCGACGGCCAGCGGCAGATACCGGGTCGGCATACGGTGCTCCTGACGGCGGGGGATTCGCCCGGCCCGAGGCCAGCAGCACTACCGCGAGGATATCCCCCCGGGGTTACGTCGGGGTCATGCCGCGCGTTGCACGATCACGTATCCCTCACCCGAGCCCGCCCCCAGCGCCACCGCTTGACCGGCTCCCGCGAGCGCCCACGCGAAGCAGCCTTCGACGTGCGCGGGGTCGGCGTGCGGGTTACCGTGCGCCACGAACGTCCCGGGGCGCGCTCGCATACTGCCTTCGATCGGCACACCGGTTCGCGACGACATGATCACGCTCACCGTCACATCCATATGCGGGGCCGGTTGCGGCACCCACACGAGCGCGTACTCCCGCTCCCGGCCGTCGTAGACCAGCGGCGGATCCAGCTGATAAACCCGAGCCAGACCCGGATAACCGGGGACCTTGTCCAAAACCATGACAGCCGTAGCCATTTCACTCCTTGTTATGAGAGGAAGCCGGGCGAGGAAACCACCCATGCCTTGCCGTTGCCGCCGCTGCCGCCCTGGCCGCCCTGCTCGGTGCCGAACCACGGGAACGCGCCGCCGCCAGCGCCAGCGCCGCCGCCGGGATATCCGCCATCCCCACCGCGGCAGTCTCCACCCGCGCCGCTGTTGGCGGCGCCACCGCCGCCGCCCGATCCGATGCCGCGCTGTCCGGGCGGGGGCGACACCCCGTTCCCACCGCGGCCACCGTTGCCGGTTCCGCCCGCACCGCCCTCGGACAGATATCCGTTCGCGCCTGCATCGCCGCTGCCGGACGTACCAGCGCCGCGCCCGCCGAAGGGCTGGAAGTCGGTGCGGGTTCCGGTTCCGGCGGTCGAAGGCGCGTTGTTGCTGCCGCCACCGCCACCGCCTGCGGTCAGGAACGACCCGAACGTGGTGGCCGTGCCGGGGTCGCCGTAGTCCGGCGTGTTGCCCGAGCGCCGGTCGCCGCCTGCGCCGCCCACGCCGACCGTGACCGGCACGCTCGCCGGGAGCGATGCGTTCGTGAATACCTGCTCGGCCCATCCCCCCGGGCCGCCGCCGTACCCGCGCGGTGCGGCGGCGGCCGTGCAACCGCCGCAGCCGCCGCCAGCGCCGCCAATGAGGATCGGCTTGTGGTAGGACATGCCCGCCGGTTTGGTCCACGTCCCGTTGACGGCGAATTCGGCGATCTGATTGCCGGATTCGAGATAGGTGATCCGGTTCTCGTGGTTGCTGACCACGGCCTCTTGCCCGGCTACCGCGGCGTCGGCGGCCTGCGCGATACCACGCGTTGTCGCGAGGTCCTGCTCAAGGCCCTTCACACCGGATTGCGCGATCATCCGGCCAGCCACGACGTCGTCGAAGTACCAGCCGCCCGCAGCCGGAGTCAGCCCCGCGCCCTCGTAGAGGATGGCCCGCACCTCTGCCTTCACCGCGCCGGTCGGCGGGGTGATCTGCGCGGCGTAGGTCACCCACTCGTTCACGGGCACATCCAGCGCTGGAACGGCCGACGTGTTCGCGTAGGTCAGGAACGCGTCGGCCGCGTTGTAGAAGTACATGAACACCGCGGCCCGGAAATTCGGGCTGCCGAACCGTCGCTGCTTCCACTCGATGTACAGCGCCTCACCGGCCGCGACGTCCACCTTCTGGCTCAGCGGCTGATTCGCGTACGCCGCATAGCCTGCGTCGGGGTCCAGCCGCAGCACCCAACTCCCCGACGCCGCGATGGTCGAGTCGTTCACATACGAGAATCCAGCGGTCGCCGGGTACTTGGCCCGGATCGCCTCGGTCTCGAAGTTGTAGATCTCGGTGAAATTGACCTTGCTCGCGGCGGCGGCGGCCTGTTCCTGCGCTGTTGTCGCGGTCTCGTTGGTGCCGTTGATCCCGTCCGCGATCCCCTCGATGATCTCGGCGAGGGTGTCGCCGACCAGCGGCACCATGTCGAGCAGTTCCGCGAGGGCGTGCAGCGCCGCGGCGATGAAGCTGTCGACGAAGTTCCCGAGGTTCGACACCCACGTGCCGAGGTCGTCGAGGTCGCCATCTTCGACACCGGTGATGATCTCGATGACGTCGCCGATCAGTCCGCCGATGATCGGGATCTGCTCGACCGCCGAATAGATCACGGTGAAGAACGCCTGCCGCGCGGCCTCCGCCATGTCGTAGGTCTCGGCGTTGTCGTCGATCGCCCACTGTTCGGGGTCGACGTTCTGCAGATTGAAAACGGTCGACGGTGTCCACGTCTTCGGCGGTATCGGCTTGCCGGGAAAGTCGGGCGACGTCACGTCGTCGTGCCACCGGTGTCGGACTGCTCGGCCAGCTTCCTTGTGATCTCGATCTGACGGATCTGCGCCTTCATCGCCGCCAGCTGCGCGGGGTTGTAATGGGAGATGTCGTCGACCTCGGCCGGTTCGGCGAGGGCTTCGGTCGTGTCGTCCTCCGGCGCCCCGGCCGGTACCCAGATCACGGCCTCGATCCCTGCGTCGCGGCGCGCCTCCTTGTCGATGCGCGGTTTGTAGAGCGGATGCTTCGGCGCGGGCAGCTGGAGGTTGTCGAATGTGTGGATTGCGAGCAGGTGCTCGGCCTCGGGCGGCATCTGCATCCCGGGCAGGCCGGTGCCCATCGGCACGGACCGGAACCAGTCCGCGAGCGGGTGCCGGTGCTCGCGCGCGAGCACGATCCCGGTCGCCTTGTCGCGGCGGATGCCGTCGAGTGCGTCGGCCCGCTCGGACCAGGACCGCCGCGACCGCCGCTGAGACCTTCCCATCACGCCTCCTTACACCGGAAACAGAGCTTCTATCTCCATGTATAGCAATTGCTCGTATCTCACAGAGTGCGATGCTGTCAGAGTGACATCGTGGCTTCCTTTGATCAGCGCATGCCTCATCGCCCTGGTAACGCTGCATGGCATCCGCACAAACAACCACACGAACCGGGCCGCCATTTCCGCTTCAGACGAGCGCGAGCACTTGAAGTGGAGGCGGGAGATGCTGTTGAGGCTGTCCTCCGAGGTTGTCGAGAGTGCACTCCACGCCGAAGGCGACTACTCCAAACTCGTACACGCCGTGGACCCGTGGACCGAAGAACAAGTCATGGATGCCAGAACGACCATCGCGGGCTACACGCGCAAGATTGGTGCCAATGCCGCCGCGCTCCACATGCTCGGTGCAACCGCGGTCGGCGTGGCTTCCGTCGATCTCCTAGAGTCCATCAACAATGTTGAGTTCGTCCGGGCAGCTGGGAAGTTGGCGACGCTGACCATAGGTCGTCATGGTTCCCGAGCCCCGGCACCGGCTGCTGAGGAATGGGAAAGAGCGCGCGAAGACTTTGCAACCGGATTTCTTCGTATCCAGTACGCCCGCGATCACCTGACCCGAGCGGCACAAAACGAGCTGACACTACTCGGGAAAGCAGAAGCAGCAGTAGTCAGCTCGAAACGCCGATGGCTTGCACGATGCTTTTGACCTGTGCGACCTGGCGGGCCAGCATCGCGCCGGGCTGATCCTCGGCACGATCGTCACCGATCGAGATCTCCCAGTGCGCGGGGGTGTCGCGGCCGATTACGTACTTCAGCGCGTACACGTGGTCGACATACCAGCGTCCGTTGCGGCCGACTTCGGCGGCGACGCGGTCGCCCACATCGAAGTGCCTGCCGACCCAGTACGGCGACCCGTTGACGACCGAAACCTTGTAGGACCGGTACGCCTTCGTCCGGTCGAATCCGGTCCGGATCGCCTGCAATGCACTGAGACTCGCGCCGGTGCCGCCGGTCGATTCCCAGTACTCGCCATACGCCGGGCCGCGAATGCCCATCTGCGCGAACCGGATCGGATTACCGACGCGATGGAAGGCGAGCACGACGTCTTCGAGCTGGCTATCGAAAATCCCTAGGGTCAATCCAGGGTTGCCGAAGATCGCGCCGATATAGCCGAGAATCGCGTTCGCCAATAGCTTGAGCCCGGTGTTCACCCAGTCGGGCGAGTGCCCACCGGTCACGATCGCCGCGGCGAGCGCCTTATGAACAGTGGCCTGCCATTCTCCAATTCCACTGACGCCGGTGCGGCGCGCATTTCGCCACGCCACCCACGGCCGCTGCGGCGCGGTACCCATCCACCCGGACACCGCGTACTCGGGCGCGTCCGGAACACCGGCCACGGTGGCGATCTCATTGATCAGGTCGTCGGCGACCGCGGTGATGTAATGCACCAGGCCATCGACCGCGGTGCCGGTCAGCCCCCGGTACCCGGATTTGTCGACCACGTCCAGCACGAGTGTCGGCTCGGTGAGGATGAAGTGATCCGGCGCGGGCTGTGCGTCGCCGGGCAGCCAGCGGCGCACCACCAGTTGCAGGCCGGCATCGGCCAGCGTGGGCGCGAGCACGTCGTGCGCGTTGCCGAACCGCGTGGCGATTACTGACCACATCGACGTGTCGGACAAGAAGTTGCCCGGCATGATGACGATCGGCCAGTTCGCCGGATTCAGATTCGCCGCCCAGTTTTCGGGGTTGAACAAATCCTCGGGCAGCGCCCACAACGGCGCGAAGCGGCGAAGTAAATTCAGGAACAGCAGGGTCTTCGCACCGAAAACGCTTGGCCCCGCGAATGCGTACAGCTTCGGCGTCTGAAGTTCGGCCGGGAGCAGAGGATTTGCAAAGCAAACTATCTTTTTGACGTGCTCGAACTCGTGCAAGAACTTGAGTTCGATACGCCCGACCTGCCCGACTTTCTCGCTCTCGGTGATGCCAGCGCATTTCCCTGACCAGCGCTTACCGGACATGTCGGCGGTAATGTGCAGGTCTTCATAAAGCTCCAGGTCTTCGATGAGCAGCTTGTAGAGTTTGTTGGTGGCCTGGAGGGTGAGCTGCCCTTCGCCGGTCTCGTTGAGACGTTCCTCGAAACTCGCGGCGACGACACCGAATAGCGGTACGGGGTTCTGCCAGTTCTTATCCCACAGCGTGATCCTCGGCGGGCGTCGCATTTCGGAGACGCGTTGGATCGAGGATTGCAGTAGCTCGCTGCGTACCTCGTCGGCGCTCATCAATGGCGGCATCGGTTACACCGCCTCCCCACCCATGAACCGCGTGAACCGCTGCGGATAGAACGCCTTTATCTCGGTGCCGGGCGTGCCGCCCTGGATTCGGATCGGCACTTGGACCGGCGAGCCGGTGCCTGCTGGTATGGCGGACTCGAATGCGACGCCGTTCATGTCGGCCCACTTCTGGGTGTCGTCGCGCACGAGCAGCGTCTCGTCGAGGGGGTAGGTGCGTACGAGGAATTCCTGCCCGGGTTCGAGCACGCCGACCTGCGGCACCTTCACCGTGCGGCCGGACAGCCCGTCCGGCAGCCACACCACGGTGTCGGCCTCCAGCTGCGAGCTGGAGTACTGCGGCCAGCACTCGACGTCGGCCGGGTTGAGCATCGGGATCGTGCCCTCCCACACGCCGGTGTCCGCTTCCGGTTCGCCGGTGGTCGGGTTGATCTCGACCATGTCCGACCGTTTGATCGAGTACGCGATCTCCTGCGCGTACCAATACGGGTCGGTGGACAGCGTCGAGACCTCCCAGGCCAGCGCCTTCGTGGTGCCTGGGTCGCGGGTGGTGAGCGGGCGCGGTGCCCGCTCCCACCGCATCCGCAGTTCCCGCGGTTCGCTGATGGTGGAGTAGGCGCGCAGGTAGCAGTCCCAGCGCGGGCCCAGCACCCGCCACAGCAGATCGTCGATCTGTTCCCACAGCTGCGTCGTGCGCCCGACGGTGCCGAGCCGGATCTTGCAGATCCGTTCGTCGACGCGCGGGACGTCGTCGAGCGTGCTGCCTTCCTGGTAGGCCCACGCCTCGCGGACCTGGGTGATCGGCGCGTGCCACAGGTCATCCCAGCTGCCCTCGAGCAGGTGGATTCCCTGCTCCCCACCGTGCGGGCCGAGCAGGTCCAGCACGATCAGGTCTTGGCCGAAGGTCGGCGATCCCGGCACCATGTCACGCAGAATCAGTTGCATGATCCGGGCTGGATTCGTCAGACAGATAGGCACGAAAGATCACCCGCCCCTGTAGGTTTCGGCGACCGGGGTCATGCGATCCCGCAGCATCCGGCCGGTCTCGTCGGCGATCTTCGACGCGTCATAGCCGAAGAAGTTCATCGTGTCGGCGACCTTCACCGTCTGCGCCTGCACAGCGGTGACCGCCCGATCAATCCCCATGTCCGTCAAGGACTTCAGCCCGAACGGGTCCGCGGCTTCGCCGATGATCGACTTGAGAGCGCTGATCCCCCACGCCTGGAACTGACCAGCGAAGTCCTGCTGCGCGGCCCACTGGTTCGCGGCGTCGATGCCGGTTGGCGCGGGCGCGCCGGTGAGCGGGTCGATACCCAGCGGCGCCGGCGTCGGGGTGCCCGACAGAGTCGGCGACTGGTTGACCGCGTTCTGCGCCGCCGCGGTGGTCGCCGCACCGAAGTCCGACGGCCAGTTCGTCACCCGCACATCGGTTACACCGTCGCTGCTCGTGCCGCTGTCGCCGTTGGTGCCCGCGCTGCTGGAGCTGCTGCTCGTCCCGCTGCTGCTGCCGCCGAGCTTGCTGGACCGCCCGCCGGAGGTGCCGCTGCTCGAGCTGACACGGGGGCCGCCGAGCTTCGCTGACCGGCCGCCGGACACACCGCCGGTCGTGCCCGGGTCGCCGCCGAGGAAGAACTCCGGCGGGAAGTGGCGGTGCTTGTCGAACGACGGGTCATCGGCGCCCGCGGCCTGCCCGCCGAACTGGCCGTTGCCCCGCTTGCCACCCATCTCGAACTTGGTGCCATCCGGCAACGTCGCCGCGGTGTGCCCGCCGTACGGGCCACCGACAAACCACCCGAAATTCAGGGAGCCCGCCGGGCCGAGGCCGGGCAGCGCACCCATCGCATCGAGCGCGGCGCCCATGTTCCCGGTCGCGAACCTGCTGCCGAACGGGGGGCGGCCGGTGGCCTTGTTCGCCAGCGCACTCACCGCGCCGGAGCAGTCGCCCCAGTGCACGCCGCCCCAGTCGTAGTCGGCACCCTCGACACCGCGCGCGAAGTTGACCAGTTCCTTCGCGGAGACGAGACCGCCCTCGGCGAACCCCGGGCCGGTCATCATCCGCAGGAACTCCGGCGACGGTGTCCACCCGCGGTTCAGCGCCCACAACAGCGGCGCGCCGCGCTTGTATGCGTCTGCGGTGGAGATGAATTCGCCATTGGCGACCCGCAGCGGCATCATCCCGTCCAGCAGCGCCGGAATGGAATCGCTCGTGCCGGTCCCCGGCCCGGAGATCAGCCGCCCGCCCCCGCCGTAACGGGCGATCGCCCGGCCGATAGCGCGACCACCGGTCGCGGCGCCATGCGCCTTGGCCCAGTCGATGAGGCTGTCGCCGAGGCCCTTGGCACTCTTGCCGCCGATGCCGGGAACCCAGTCCGGGATCGAAACCTTCTGCAGGATCTGGCCGATGGACTTGACCCCGATGGCGATGCCCCTGACGATCCCGGACCAGACGGTATCGACCGTCGTGCCGAGATCGCGGAAGAAATCACCCATCCGACTGAGCGCGCCACCAATGAAGTCGCGGGCCGTCGTGACGGCCTTGGCCGCGGCGTCGAGCTGGTCGCCGAGGTACTGCGCGAGTCCCTTGATCGCGGGGATCAGGATCGGGACCAGCACGTTGTTCGCGAGCCACGTGAAGGCATCGATGAGCTTCAGGACCTGCGGCAGGATCGCGATGAACAGCCGGATCAGCGGCGGCAGCAGATCGACGCCGAGCTGCACCAGTTGCGGCAGCAGCGGCAGTAGCGCCATCACCAGGCCGGTGAAGCTGCGCGCGATGTCCGGCAGGTACGGGGCGATCTGGTTCAGCGCGTCCGCGATGGCGGTGCCGATCTGCTGCGCGACGTCGGCGAGGATCGGCTGTAGCTGCCGGAAGACGGGGATCATCAGGTCGGCCCATTGCTGGATCACGGGGCCGAGCGCGTTGAAGATCGTGGTCAGGGCCGGGGCGAGGGCCTGAAGGATGCCGGAGGCGACCTCGGCGAGCACGGGCAGGATCGGCGCGACCGCGCTGACCAGAGAGGCGAAGGCTTCACCGATCGGGCCGAGGCTTGGAGCGAGGGCTTGAATCGCTTCTACCAGCGCGTTTCCGACGGTTTGGGCGATCCGCGAGAGCGGCCCGATCAGCGGTTGCACCGCCTGAAGCAGCGACCCGAACAGCTCGCCGAGCACGGGCAGCAGCGGGCGCAGCCCGTCGGCGAGCGTCGCGATGAACGGGGTCAGGATCGGCAGCAGATCGGTAATCACCCGGACGAACTCGGCGCCGAGCGCGCCCATCGACGGCGCGAGTTCAGCGAGGGACTGACCGAGTGCTGCGAACAGCGGGCCCAGCGTGGGGCCCACCTGGTTACCGAAATCGACAAGCCCGACGACGATGTCACCGAGACCGGCGCCGAGTCCGTCGATGATCTTCGAGAACGTCTCGAACAGCTGCGTCAGCGCGCCGGAGTTCGCGACTTGGGTGAAGGCGTTGCCGATGCTTCCGACCAGCCCGCCGATCGAGGCTCCGATGCTGTCCATCGCGGGCTTGGCCGCGCCAGCGAAGCTGATGAATCCTTGGCTCGCCGCAGCGAGGCCGGGCTGCATCGCTGTGATCAGAGATGCCGTGCCGGAGAATGCATCTCGTATGCCTTGCTGCGCGCCCGCCGAGGACCAGAACGCGGCGAACTGCTTGGCCGCGCCGTTCATGCTTGTCGCGACTTCGGTCATGCCGTCCTTGACCGCGGGCATGGTCGCGCGGGCGAGCGCGGTGAACCGCTTGTCGAGGTCGGCGAATGCCGCGTCCTGCACGGACTCGCGCAGGTCCTTGGTCATCGGCTTGAGGTCGCGCATCGCCAGGACGAAGGCGCGGGCGTTCGGGCTCAGCTTCTCGAGCGCGCGCGCCGCCTTCTCCTGGGACTCCGACAGCGTCGATTGCGCGTCGCCGAGTTCCTTGACCGCCTCCGTGTGCTTCTTCTCCGCCTCCTCGACCCGCTCGTTCGCCTTGGTGAGGCGGTCCTGCGCGGCAGTGACCAGGTCCGAGCCCTCGATGCCCTTGGCATCCGACTCCGCCTTCTTCTCCGCGAGATCGCTGTTGCGGTAGCGGGTTTCGAGTAGCCGCTGCTCGGCCTGCGCCACGCGCAGCACGGCGCGTTCGTGGCTGTCGCCGGGCTTGAGGTTGGCGAGTTCCTTGCGGGCGTCGGCGAGGTCGAGCTGCGCTTCCTTCTCCGACAGGACGCCGCCCCGCACTTCGAGATTGAGATCTCGCGCCGCTTTCTGGGCGTCCTTGCGGGCATTGGTGAGGTCCTGCTCGGCCTGCTTGCTGTCCTTCTTTGCGTCGCGGACAGCTTTCTCGGAGGCGGCCACCTTGTCGGTGGCGTCCGAGATCGCCTTCGCCTTTTCCTTCGCGTCCTTCTTCGACGAGTCGTCGACGTCCTCGAGCGCTTTGAACGCGTCCTTGATGCCGTGCAGGCTCACCGCGGCGGTCGCGGCACCGGCCAGCGCAGCGGGGCCCAGCGACGTCAGGCCGACGCCGAGCGCGCCGACCGCGCCGAGCGCGGCACCGGCCGCGCCACCGATTCCCGCGATCGCCGCCGCCACACCGGACGCGATCAGCGTGCCCCTGGAAAGGCTGCCGAGATTCAGCGCGCCGATTCCGCCACGCCCCGCGCCACTGCCGATGTTCAGTCCGCCGCGCTGCCGTACGTGGACATCGACAGTGCGGTCATGGGTGAGCTGTTCCAGCAGTGCCCGGAACTGCGCCGCATTCCGGAGGTCTGCGTGGATCGGCGCCTGGAAATCAGCGGACGCCAGCCACTCGCGCAGCCACCGCGTGAACCGGTTGCGCTCGGCCGCCGTGACCGTCAGATTGACTCGGGCCGTGGCCTCGGGCAGATTCGCGAGCCGGGCATTCAGCTCGGTCATGTCCAGCCGGGGCGTGACGTTGACCCCGAACTGCTTTTTCTTCAGCCGCTCGCGGAGATCATTCGTCCACCGGTTGAGCTCGGTTGCAGTAGTGCGGAGCTCGACATCCTTGACGAGCGTGACGCCAGCCAGCTTCTCGCGGGCCTGCTTGCGGAAGTCGCCGATCGAGGGCTTGAGCTTGACCGTCGCGTTGAGCGACCATTTGTCGAGCTTTTCCTGAAGAGTCTTGCGGGCCTCTTCCGCCGCGGCGGTGACCCTGAGCTTCAGATCCTCGTCGAGGTTGTTCCAGTCGAGCTCGGCAGCAACGTGCGCGGTCGCGAATGGCTCGGTCACGCTGCGCCTCCGGCTCGGGCAATCCAATTGCCCGGCCCGAGGCCAGCAGCACTACATCGGTAAGCGTATCGGTCTAGGTGATCGTGAGTTCGGAGTCGACACCTGACACCGCCGGCGTCGGCCGCCCAGCGCCGACCATGCCCATCAGCGCCATGAAGTCCGCAGCCGCAGCCGCGTCACCGCTGGCGGTGCCCCGCACCCGCATCGGCTCGGCTTCCAGCTCACGCAGCCACTCGGTCAGCCGCCGCTCGTCGTGCGAGCGGCGCCGGTGCAGTACCCCATAGACGGTGTTGGTCGCACGGTCCGGCGGCAAGGCGAGCACGTCGACACCACGGACGCCGAGCTCCGCATCGACTTCCCGCCACATGCTCATCGCCTCGCGCCACAGCCGTTGCACCACCCACCGCGGTTGCCCGAAGATCTGTACGGCCAACGCGTCGGCGATCTCGTCGAGCACCCGCGCGGTGATGATCTCGCCCTTGACGGTCTCGGTGATCAGCCACCCGATGTCGGCGCGGTCGCGGCAGGTGCCGACCACGAGCCGAAACGCATACTCCGACACCACCATGACGACGAGGTTCCGGGTGGATGGCAGTGGGTCGGCCAGGTGCACGATCCGCTCGTCGAGCTTCCACGCCCCGGCCGCACCCTTCCACGCCGCGGACACTTAGCGGTGCAGGACGCGGGCCTGCGCGCGCCGTTCCGCGCGGTTCATGTCGGGTGAGAACTTGTCGATGATGACGCAGCACCTTGTCGTAGGTCGTGTAACCGAACTTGTCGTTGCGGTCGAGCAGGCGGCCTTGCACGTAGGTGTACGACGGCTCGTCGAGCACGTGGGATGCGAAGGTCTGCATCGCCTGCCAGCGTTCGGCCATGGTCGAACTGCTGGCGATGAGCGCCATCATGACGCCCCACTGCTCCGGCGTCGGCTTGATCGCGATGAGGAGGTGACCGTCGACGGAGAACTCGAGCATGTCCTCGTCCGCGATCTCTGAAGGTGCGTCGTCATCGCTGGCGTCGGTGGTGAATTGCAGATCCGCCGGGATTGGTGCACCACCGTCTTCGATGACCGGCGGGATCACCTGCTCGGGCGTCTCGAGGACGGTCAATGCTTCCTCGACGCCCTCGGTGGGCAGCGGGGCGGTCGTCTTCTTGGCGGCTGACGTACGGCGTGCACGCGGCGGCATACGGGTTCCTAACTGGTGGTGGGGTTGCGGGTGATGTTGTTGGCGCCGAACACTTCTTCGAGCGCCAGAGTGAGGAACGGGTAGCCGACGCTGCCGCGCACGCTTCTGGCGAACACGAACTGCCGTCGGTTCCTCGGCAGCTGGCGGGCCCCCGGCAGGAACGGGCCGACGATCCGCGGCGCACGGAACTTGAGCGCCTGCTTCGTGGTCGGCACGATCCGAGCGTGGTGCGGGCCGTAGAGACCGGTGCCCTCGTGCCGGTAGCGGGCGTATACCAGCGGTGATCCGACGCGCACAGTCACGCCGCCGCCGGGATTCACCGTGACCAAGTGGGTGATGCTGCTGCGCAACCGGCCCTCGTCGACCGGGCACTGTTCCTTAGCGCGGTTGACGATCTGGCGGCCGATCCGATCGGCCCACTGCCCGGCGGCAGTCGCCATCGCCGCGGCGATGCGCTCGTGATGGATCTCGCCCGCACTCGCCATCGCGTCTAACCGTTCCCGCCCGGCGGGCGGCGACGTCCGCCGGGCAGTGGGGCGCGCATCTCTTCTTCGGCGGCGCGAGTGTCGGCGCGGGCCTTCGCGAGGTTGTCCTCGGCCTGCTCGACGGCGGCCTTGGCGGCGTCGACGGCGTCGGGCTCGGTCTCGACGACGATCAGGCGTTCGTCGCGGATCAGCGCGTCAACGAACGGCGTGCGATCGATTGTGCGCACTTCGCCAGCCTTCCAATCACCGAAGGTTTGCGTCGCTCGCGCTGTCACGTACTCCATGAACCAGAGGATACAGTCAGACTGTATCCATGCTTACCTGCTCAGAAGGGTGCGAGTCGTGACGTTCCCGGTGTTTCTGCTCGCGCTCGGCGCGACCGCTCGCCTCACGCGGCTGATCACTGATGACTACATTGCGCGCCATCTGCGCGTGTTCGTGATCAAACGAACAGGCCACGACAGCGACCTCGGCTATCTGATGGGCTGCCCGTGGTGCCTGAGCATGTGGCTCGGCGCCATCGTGGTCACGCTGTCGGAGGTCGCGCACTATCACGGCTGGGACAAATGGTTCCTACTGCCCGCGTGGGTGCTGTCGATATCGTGGCTGGTGGGGACTGCGGCCGAATGGCTCGGCGGACCGGTGCAGCAGCAGCCCGACCCGATCGAGGCCAAGCAGTGAGGCGATCGCGGCGGCCGGAGTCGACGGCCGCGCTCATCGCCGCACAGCTGGGGATCACGGACAACACCGACGGGCGGCATATCAGCATTCCGCCGGGTGCGGTGTTCGGCCAGTACGCGATCGACCAGGCCACCCGCAAGGACCCGCTTCGACCACCGCGCGTGGTCACAGCGGCAGCGCAAGTGGTGGCCGGTCCCTCGGTTGCGCGCACCGCCGCCAAGCCCACGAAACAGAAATGGCAAGACGAGATCTGGGACCTGCGCGACCAAATCGGCGAGGTCCGATTCTCAGGTGACCGCATCGCGCGCAGCGTGAGCCTGATGCGGCCGATGATCGCGAAGGTCGAATCCCTCGGTGACGAACCGACCGAGGTGACCGAAGGCCTTCCCGGCGAGCTCGGCGAACGCATGTTCTCCGACCCGTCCGCCACGGCGCAAAGGCTGTTCCGCGCGGCGCAGCACATCAGCTTCAACGGCGAAACCCTGCCGATCATCGCCGACAGCGACAACGACCTGTACTCGTGGGAGCCGTGCTCGGTGCAGGAACTCACCCCGGCGGGCAAGAGCTGGCAGTACAACGACGGCCTGGACACTCGCCGCCTCGACCCGACCGAACATGTTGTGCGCGCGTGGATTCCGCACCCGCGGCAACGTGCATGGGCCGACTGCGGGGCGCGCGCGATCCTGCCCGTCGCCCGCGAGCTGCGCGGCCTCACCGAGCACGTGAGCGCGCAGATCGATTCCCGTTTGGCCGGCGCGGGCATCCTGCTCGTCCCGCAGGAGATCGAGACCCTCCGCGGGCAAGGCTCCCCCGACCGCGCCAACGGTGACGACGAGGACGATCTCGATCCGTTCGTGGCCGATCTCATGGAGATGATGCTCACCCCGATCAAGGACCGGGCGTCGGCCGCGGCGCTGGTGCCGCTGGTGTCCAAGGTGCCGGGCGATCTGGTCGACAAGATCAAGCACATCAAGTTCGCCGAGCCGCTGGACCCGAAGGCGCAGGAACTCCGGTCGGAGGCGATCCGGCGGATCGCGCTCGGGATGGATTCCCCGCCGGAGGTGCTGCTCGGCCTCGGCTCGGGATCGAACCACTGGAGCGCGTGGGCGATCAGCGAGGAAGACGTCAAGCTGGCCGTCGCGCCGGTCGCGGTGGTGATCATGCACGCGCTCACCACGGGATGGCTGCACCGGCTGTTGAAGGCGGCCGGTGTCCCGGACTGGCAGCGGTACCTCGTGTGGTTCGACGCGTCCGCGCTGCGGCTGCGCCCGGACCGCTCGGCTGACTCGCGGGAACTCTACGACCGCGGCGAGCTCGCCGGGGCCGCGATGCTGCGCGAGAACGGATTCGGCAAAGCGGACCTGCCGACAGCAGATCAGAAGAAAGAGATCCTGCTGACGAAGCTGCTGATCGGTGCGCCGTCGCTGGCGCCGCTGTTGCTGCCGCTGCTCGGTATAGAGGTCGACGCCTCGGTGCTGCGGCAGACCGCCACCATCACCGACGCCACCACCGACGGCAAAGCCCCCACCAGCGCGCCGCCCGCGCCCGACGACAGCGGCGGATCGCGGGACCTGCCCGAGCAGCCGGACCCGGCCGAGCAGCCCGAGCAGGAGCCCGCACAGTGACCGCGCCCGCTGATCTGGACTGCCTGACCTCGGTGTGCGAAATGGCGGTACTGCGCGCACTGGAGGTCGCGGGCAAGCGTGGCCGCAACTCCAGTCGGCAAAACCGCGAACTGCTCTCGATGCCGCCGCACGAACAGCACACCGCCATGTGCCTCGCGCGGCGGCCCGAGGATTGTGACCGCCTGCTGCCCGGAGCGTGGGATCACCTGCGGATCGTGCTGCCCGGCCGCGATCGGATCATCACCGCGGTCGACTGGTATGTGCGGCAACTGATCGTGACCCGCCGCGCGCACACCAGCGAGGATCTGCGGCGCGTGCTGGCGGTGGCCTGTGAGCCGGACTGATCCGCTGCTCGCGCACCGGCTCCACGCCGAGAACCGGCTGCGCCGCGGCGAAGCCGCCGCATTCCGAGGCGTGGTCGCGGCGATGACTATCTGGCTCGACACCGCCCGCGCCCTGGTCCTGCACAAGCCTCTGCCCGCAGCAGCCGTCGACCTGCTCGCCCCGCCCTCGGTGACAGCGGCAGCCGGTAACTCGCCGCCCGACATCGAAGCCG
Organism: Nocardia sp. NPDC004260; assembly: GCF_053603155.1. NCBI lineage: Bacteria > Bacillati > Actinomycetota > Actinomycetes > Mycobacteriales > Nocardiaceae > Nocardia > Nocardia sp. NPDC004260. Next base: position 21,545 of record NZ_JBSGEZ010000048.1, read on the forward strand.
CTCAAGCGGCAACCGAGGTATGGGCGCGAGCCGTCGCCCGACACGTCGACCCCGCCCTCTCGGAAGCGTTCGGCGAGGCGTTCCTCGACGCCGAGCGCCGCGCGGACATCTCCCCGTTGCCGTTCCAGCTCGCCTATCTCGAGCAGGTGCACGACCGGCTGCGGATCTGGCCGGAAGGCGCATTCGAAGAGTTGCGGCCCGAGCTGCTGGAAATGCTGTCCGAGGGCATGGATTACGAGCAGATCGAGGAACGCATCGGCCGCATCCTCGACATCGACGCACCGTCGCGGCGGCTGCGCGCGGAGATCTCCGCAGTCGACCGACAGATCGACGACCCCACCACCACGCCGTCGGACAGGCGTGCACTGCGCGCCCGCCGCCGCGCCCTGTGGGAGCAGCACGACGCATCGCTAGGCCAGTGGCAGTGGCTCGCGCGGCGGATCGCGCGGACCGAGATCCACGGCGCCATCGAGGGCGGCACGCTGGCCGCGGCGCAGGCGGTCGAGCAGGCGGGCGGACAGGCCCGGTTCAAACGCTGGCTGGCGACCACCGATGAACGCACGCGCGGCACACACGTCGTCGCCGACGGCCAGATGGTCAAGCTCGCCGAACCGTTCCGGGTCGGCCTGGCCGAACTCCAGCACCCGGGCGAGGCCGGCGGGCCCGCGCACGAGGTCATCAACTGCCGCTGCACCATGCTCATCCTCACCGAGACCGAGGTGCAGGACGCGTTGCAGGGCATGTGGGGTGGCCGCGGTGTCGCGCCCGGCGCGGCCCGGATGGGCCCCGATGATCCCGACGACGCTGCTGCGGCGCTGGCGCGGTGGGAGGCCGAGCAGCGCGGCGAAGTCCTCGAAGACGAAACCCCACCAGAACCACCCGACCCACTTCCGGACAGTGATCCGGAAACAGACGACGATCCGGAACCGGAACCAGAACCCGATGAGGAGCCGACCGAGGACGAGAACACTGACGACGAACTCGACGACGAGGACGAACCCGACGACGATGAACCCGATGACGACGAGGACGGAATCGACGGCGAGGACCAGGACGACGACGAAGACCTTGTCGACGAGGACGATTCCGCCACCGACGAAGACCCCGACGCCGCCGACGACGAGGACGACCTCGACGACGAGCCCGAGGCCGAGGCCGAGCCGGTCATCAGCGCCAGCACCCGGGACTTGTTGGACCGCGTGCGCGAGTCCCTGCCCGATGACCGCGACGGCTGGAATGCCCTGACCCAAGCGGAACTCATCCGGCCGGAAGAAACCTACGGTGAGCGGCGGATCTGGCAGGTAGAGCAGGAGACTGCGCAGCTGCGCGCGCGGCTCGAACAGTTGCGCGCTGACCGCCGGTTCGCCGCGTTCCGCGACAGCGATGAAGACGATCTGTGGATCGAGGGCCAGCGCCGCCGCCGACAGGCGGAAGAGCTCGAGGGCAAGCTGTCGCGTGCACGCTCCGAACGCAGCATCGAGCGTTTGACCAGGCAACTGGAGGCAGCACGCGCCGACCGCGAAGCCCTCGACGAATACATGAGGCTGCCGATTCAGATAGCCAACAATGAGACACTGCTTCAGGACTGGCGCGACAACCCACCCGACCCGGACATCTGGAACCAGATGATGGTCGCCCGGTGGGAATCTGCGTATGCCACCGACGACCGCGGCAACCTGCTCCCACCACCGGAGCTTGAAGCGCATCTCGATTCGGTGCTTGGCGCCGGAGCTGCATTGTGGGAGGACATCGCGCGTGCGTTGGAACTCGACGAGGGAGTGCAGCGAGCACGACGGGATCTCGCCGACCTCGACCCGTCCATCTACAACGGCCGCCGCGATGCTCGCCGCGAGGTCGCACGCGCCGAGGCCGCAGTCATACGGGCCGCATTGGCGGAAGTACGCGAGTTCAGCGGGCATGAGCAGCGCGTCACAACGGCCGTGCCGAGCGATTCTCACCGCCGTCGCGGGAACAATCCCATCAGATCCGGCAACGCTGCGGTCCTCGATGACCTGCGCGACGCCGAGCGAATCTTTCCCCGCGAATGGCTCGAGGCCGCTGACGCACGCGGTGAACTGGTGCTCGGCCGAGTAGATCGCGCGTACTTCTCTGCGAAGGGAGGTGGTGACGGCCGCGACCTGCTCGCCGCGAACAATCCAGTCCTGCCGCAGTACGACGGTGCGTTCAACTCCTACGAGCGAGAGGTGATGATGCACGAGCTCGGCCACCGCATGGAGCAGGCCATACCAGGACTCACGCATCTGGAATATGCGTTCGTGCGGCGCCGCGCGATGGTGAGCGGGCGTCTGGAGGAACGCACCGAGATCTACCGGGGCAGTGGCGAATTCGCGTTGGCCGACAAGTGGAAAGACCCGTATGCAGGCAAGACATACGCCCACGACAGTCGGAACCCGGCGCAGGTGGCGCATGAGGTGTTCCAAGTCGGATTGCAAGACGTCTTCGGACGCAGCCGCTTCAAGTTCGACGACAGCAGCGAGTTGACCTGGTTCATCCTCGCGTCGATGCTGCTCTTATGAGCTGGACCGTCTACAGCCGCACGGAGGCCGGCCGGTGGCTCAACTGGAACGGCCGGGATTGGCGCGCCGACCGTGAGACCACCGCGGTCCTGTCCGAGCCGGGGTTCGCGTTCCCGCTGACCCCGACCGGCCCTACACAGGTCGGGTACGGGCCGGGCGAGTCCGAGCTGCTGGCCGCCGCGCTGTACGTGATCCCGGCCGCGAGCACGGCCGGGCAGGTCCCGGAGTATCCGCAGATCCCGACGCTTCCCAATGGGGCAGCGGGGTGAGCTCCTGCGACAACTAATCACGTTCGATTTCGGAGCCGAGAAAATCGAACTCGGCGCCGTGGAAGTATCTAGAATGCGTTACCTTGAGCGTCTCTATCGAATCGCTTGATAGGGTTGCGATCTCAATATCCTGCCCTTGAAACCGTTTCTCCTTCTCAAGACGTAGCCGCTCTTCAAGCGCTCGCCGGTGACCCCCGCTTCCGCTGAATTCAATGACTTGCCGCTTACTCGAGTGGCGTTGATAGATCACCAGGTACCCTGACATCGGCCTCACCTCCGTTCGCTCGGCGTTGCACATCGTCCCGGACCATCTGCCGCACCGATAGCATAAGCTCCGACATCGAAGCTTCCACTTTGAGGCGGTCCATGCGATCTAGCATGCGGATGCGCGGCAACTCTTGGAGGCTTGCTCTCGCTTCCTTCCACTCTTCCGCTACTTCATCTGCCCGGGGATCGTTCACCTGGTTGAACCATCCTGCGGTCTGATCGATGACATTAAGTAAGCGATCTTTAAACTCTTCGGGAATAACGGCTTCAATTTTGTAGGGACTAGAACCGGTTTCCGCCATGTCCCAGTTGTATTCAGCCACCGCGAACCCAACGGAAAATAGATGAAACAATTCGATCACCGCCCGCCCCACGGGATGGTCGGGAACTTCTCCATATCGAATCCCCCTGCCGATCAGATCGGCAAGGTCCTCGTACATGTTCGCCCAAGCGCTCTGCACTGAAGTCCTGATCTGGATCTCAGCTTTGCCTGCCGGGAAATTCGCTCGCAAATGCAAAGCGCGATAGCCCGAATGCGGCGCTTGCCGCGTGTCACTCGCGACGTCTTCGAGATTCAATCCCAGGGAATCAGCGATTAGTCGTGCTACTGCATCCTGCTCGCTGAGAGTCATACTTCCCTCAACTCGCACGCCAGCCACATCAATTATATTTGAGAGCGGCCAATTCGGATTCGCGACAAGCTTTTCCCTGAGTGTATCAATAGTTTTAGGACGCCCCGATATCAGCGGTTTCCATTCGTCACCAAGAATCGGTGAGAAATCAATTTTGCCGATGCACTCCTGAATGGTGGCTTGCAGATCGTCGTACCACAAGACCACGTCGTCATACGAAGGCGCGACCATCTCTTGCTCTCTACGCTCACGGATCGCCTCACCCAAACGCCTGAGCTGCTTCTTCGACCATGGTGGGTCGTCGTCGAGACGCACCCCTGAACTCTAACCCAAGTAGCCCAGCCTCCTCCGACACGATGAGATGGCTCTCGTGCGATATCGCGGCAGATACATGGATACAGTCGAACTGTCCCTAATGATTGGAGGCTGTCATGAGTGCGCCTACGCTCGCCGCCGACGTTATCGCTGCTGAGGGTGGTGCACCGGCCGGTTGGCGTGGTCCGATCCTGCCGGTCAACACCCGCTCTGGTGATGCCCAGGACTACGTGCGTGAGTACGTGCTCGTCGGCGACGAGGTACCGCATCGCCCATTGCCGCAGCCACTGTCCGTTCAGGAACAGTCGGCGGACAGGCACGGCGGGTCGATCGTCGTCGGTCTGATTACTCGGCTATGGGTGCAAGACGGCATGGTTTGGGGCGAGGGTCCGTTCGACCTCGCGGATCCCAAGGCGTACGACTGGGCCGCGAAGCTGGGGCGCGGCGCGGCGGGCTGGGTGTCGGTCGACTTCTCCGACATCGCGGTGACACAGGTGCCGCTCGATGCCGAGGGCAATGAGGTACCGCCCGAACGCATCGCCGCTTGGCAGCAGGGCGCGAGCGTGCCTGGTGAACCCGACTGGTCTGCTGACCCGGTCGCTGAATGGCTGTGGCGTGTCGACCGATGGAAGGTCGCTGGCGTCACGATGCTGTCGTCCCCAGCCTTCGAGCAGGCGCGGGTCATGCCCGCCTACGACATCCAAGCGCTCACCGCTGCCGCCGGACCCGCGACCGAGGACGACGAATCTGACGACGCCGAAACCGAGCACACCGGCGCCATGATCGCGCTCGTCCCGGCCGCCGAGGATGCGGCGCGGCTTGCGGTCGAGGGCGGCGAGGACGTCGACGAGTTGCACGTCACCCTTGCCTATCTCGGTGAGGCCGTGGAGTGGACCCCGGAGCAGATCGACGACGTGCATACGGCGGTCGCTGAGCTCGCGCCGTCCGGGCCGATGCTAGGCGAGGTCTGGGGGCATGCGGCGTTCAACCCGAACTCGCCGGACAAGGACCCGTGCGCGGTGTACCTCGTCGGCGCCGACGGCCTGGCGGACTTCCGGCAGGCAGTACTCGGTGCGGCGCTCGACAGCGGCGGGCCCGTGCCTGAGCAGCACGACACGTTCGTGCCGCACGTGACCGCTGGCTACGGGCTGCCGGTCGCGGACCTGTCGGAGACCGGCCCGATCCGATTCGACCGCATCCGCGTCGCGTTCGCCGGGAAGTACGAGGACATCCCGTTGGAGCCGGTGACCACCGCGCTGACGGCGGCGGCCGTGGTCTACGACCACCGTGATTTCGAGCTGCCGGAACCGGACGAGCCGACGCGGCTGACGATCACCGATGACGGGCGCGTGTTCGGGCACCTCGCCGAATGGGGTAGCTGCCATGTGGGATTCGCCGACATCTGTGTCACGCCTCCCACAAGCGCATTCGACTATGCGTTTTTCCACCAGGGCACGATCCGCACCGACGACGGTCCGATGGCGGTCGGGAAGATCACCATCAGCCGCGACCGCGACCGCGGCGGGCACGCCGGGCTGCACCTGGGATTGCGTGCGGCGGCCGAGCACTACGACAACACCTGCACGGCAGTCGCGGTCGTGCGCTGCCGGGACGGAGCGGTCGGCCCATGGCTGTCCGGGCGCATCCTGCCCGGAGTCGACGAGGACCGCATCGAGGAACTGCGCCGATCAGGGATCTCCGGTGACTGGCGCGGTGTCCGCCGCAACAGCGATGCGCTGGAGCTGATCGCGGTCCTGGCCGTCAACTCCCCCGGGTTCCCGATCGTCGCGCGCACGCGCGCGCTGGCGGCGGCCGGTGTGCGGTCGCTGGTCGCGGCCGGGATGCTGCGTCGCGGCGCCCGCGGGCCGCGGGTGCTCGACCTCGATGACGTGTTGCGTACGCGGCGAATCGCGCACGCGGCAGGACGGATTCGCGCGGGGCGAATCCGCAACGTGGCCGCTCGCATGGCGGCAGCAACGAGAGGAGTCCGCTGATGGGCAACTGCAATTGCGGTCCGAAGAAGACCCTGCATCAGGTGGTGCACCCGTCCGGGGCGACGGTCACCTACAAATCCGAAGACGAGGCGCGGGCCGTTGCAGCTCAGGTGGGCGGCACGTACCAAGCTCAACAGCTGTGAGCGGATACAGTAGACGCAGTTAAGCCGCTGGCCTCGGGCCGGGCATTCATTGCCCGAGCACGGAGGCTTGCGGTGAAGATCACGCTTCAGTCCCTTATCGACGCCGCCACCGGCGCGGCCGAAGGTCAGTCCGCGGCCGATGCGGTCGCAACGCTTCTCGCCGAAGCTCCCACCGATACCGATGTGGCCGCGCTGCTGGACGCGGCGACCGCCAAGTTCAACGAGCTCTACGGCGACGGCACAGCGAAGTTCAGCGACGACGAAGCCGCCGTGATGGAAGCGCTCGCCGACGTCGCTGACGGTGTGCGCGTCGAGGTCGGCCGCCGCGACAAGATCGCAGGCGAGCAGGCCGAGCGCATGTCCAAGCTGGCCGAGCGGGTCAATCCCACGGCGAAGACCACCGACAAGGACGACGGCGGCGAAGGCGGGGGTGACACCGAAGGCGGGGACAAGGGCGGTGACGGCGGTGAGGACGGCGGCGACACCACCGACGCCCCCACCGAACCCGCCGGTGATCCGGCCCCACCCGCAACCGATGCCGCGCCCGCGGCGGTGGCCGCCGACCCGGCACCGGCGCCCGCCGCGGAACCCGCGCTCGTAGCCGCAGCGCCGCGCCGCCGAGTGCCGCGACTGTCGGACCTGCCCCCGCGTGAGGTCCGCCGCCCCGACCCGGGCCCGGCCGGCGTCGTGATCACCGCCGCAGCGGACGTCGACGGGTATTCCGCCGGTGCGCGGATGGAAAATCTCGAGGCGGTGGCGAGGGCCGCGACCGCGAAGGTGCAGGCGTTCCCCGATCACATCGTCCCGAACACGCGGGTCGTGGCGAACTTCGCGCAGTTCCGCGTTCCGTTCCCGGACGACCTGGTCGTGCAGGACGAGAACGACGCGCAGCGCGTCATGGATCACGCGCTGGATCAGTCGCGTCTCCCGCAGCCGCTCACAGCCGCCGCGGGCAACGGTTGGTGCTCGCCGTCCGAGCGACTGTACGAAATGTCTCCGATCCTCGCGGACGGCACCGCGGGCATGGTCGATGTCGCCGAGGTGCAGTCCCCGCGCGGCGGTCTGATGTGGACCGAGGGCCCGGACTACACCGCGATCTACACCGGCGCCGGTATGGGCTTCATCCAGACCGAGGCCCAGAACATCGCGGGTACCGGGTTCACCACCGCGACCGGCGGCACCGTGTCCGGCACATCCAAGCCGGTGTTCTCGATCCCGTGCCCGAGCAACTGGAGCGAGAAGCGAGCCGAGGCCATCGGGTTCGGCATCAACGGCGGCATCTTGCAGCACGACGCCTACCCGGAGATCACCGAGGACATCATCGCTCACGCGTTGGTCGCGCACGCGCACCGCGTCAACGCGCGCACCATCAACCGGATGGTGGCCGACGCGGGTGCGGCGATCTCGCTGTCGCTCGGCCCGTCCGCGACGCCGCAGCTGCTCAACTCGATCGACATCCAGATCGAGGACATCCGCTACGCGAACCGCATCGGCGACAACGTCACCCTCAAGGTTGAGATCCCGCGCTGGGTGCGACCGCTGCTGCGCGCGGACCAGTCGATCCGCACCAACGGCTCCGCGACCGAGTCGTACATGGTCGAGGACGCGAAGATCCTCGCCTGGTTCAAGCAGCGCAACGCGATCCCGTCGTTCGTCTACGACTGGCAGGACGCGTTCACCGGCGTCAGCGACGGTTTCGGCGGCACGACTCCCGTCACCGCGTGGCCCACCTCGGTCGACGTGCTGGTGCACCTGCCGACCACGTACCTGCGCAGCCGCGGCGACATCATCACGATGCAGGCCGTCTACGACACCACCAACCTCCGCAACAACGAGGTCTTGCACCTGTTCGTGGAGGAAAAGCTGCTGGTGATCAAGCGCCGGTACAAGCCGCGCCTGCTGCGGATCGCGCTGTCGGCGAACGGCAGCACCGCGGCCGGTCAGATCCTCGATTCCAACGGGCAGATCGTCCCGCCGGAAACCCCGTAATCACCGCTCCCCCGGCCGCATTCGTGCGGCCGGGGGATCTGTGGTTGTCCCCCTGATCAGGAGGTCTCCCGGTGGTCGCTCCCCCGCCGCTGCTCGTCCCCGCCCCCGCGTTCACCCCCGCCCGATATGGGTTGCAGTCCGCTGCCGACCAGGCCGCCGTCGCCGACCCGCGTATGCGGCTCGCCGGGATCGCGTGGGAGCCGAACCCGTGCGCCCTCGCACATCTTGACCCGGCCGAATGTGGTGACGACCCGACCGAACTCGATCTCACCGAGGGCATCGGCGCCTACCCGGTCGCGCCCCCGATCACGGTCTACGCCGGATTCACCTGCTCCCCGGTCGATCTCGACAAACCGAAGATGGACGCCCGCGCGGCTGCCGCGCTCGCTGGGGACTGGACCGCTGTCGAGGCCGCCGTGTGGGGCACCGCCAGCCTGCGCCTGATGGACGACACCACCGGCCACGAGACCGCGGTGCTCGCCGCCGATCCGGTGTCGATCACGCGTGGTGTCGGCCTGCTGGAGGCGTACCTCGCGGCGGGTTACGCCGGGATCGGTGTCATCCATGCCCCGCGTGAGGTCGCCGCTCAGGCCGCCGCCGCGCAGCTGCTCGCCACCGAGCCCGGCCGTCTCACCACACCGCTCGGCAACCGATGGGCGTTCGGTGCGGGCTACCCGCACACCGGCCCGGACGGTGGGCCCGCCGACACCGGCACCACATGGCTGGTCGTCACCGGCGCGGTGGTCTACCGGCGCACCGGCGTCAATCACCGCCGCACCCGGGAGCAGTCATTCGACCGCGCGAACAACGTGCTCTACGCGGTCGCCGATCGCACGTACGCCGTGGGCTGGGACGACTGCGTGCGCGCGGCCGTGCCGGTCACGCTCACCTAGGAGTCACCCGTCATGCCCACGATTCTCGCCGTCAACGGCAATCTGGCCGAGATCGCCTCGCGGCTCCTGGCCGCCGCCGGTGACGCACCCGATCGGGTGCAGATCGTCACCGGCGGCAAGTACCCCGGGGTGTCGGTGGATGACGAGCTGGCGCGCGCCGCCGGATACATCCGCGACGAGGACCAGGCCGACGCCGAGGGCGCGGACGGTTCTACTGCCGTAGTAAGTGCCGAGGCCCCCGAAAACCCTGACTCGAATCCGGCCAAGCCCGCGCCGCAACCGAAGAAGGCCCCGGCCAAGCGCGCCAGCTCGCGCACCACGAAGTGAGCCTGTGGTGACGGTCATCTCGGACACCTTCGCCGATATCGCCGGGCACGGAGACGTGCGCGCGATCTCGTTCTGGGCTCCCGCCATGCGGGACAACGCGACGGGCGAATTCATCGTGACCCCGCAGTACGTGCACGTCGCGGTCGCGCCGGATGGCTCGTTCACCACGCCGGATCTGCTGGCTGGCCTGGTGCGGGTGCGGATCAACGGTGTCGCCTATGACATCACGGTCCCGGACTGGCCGACCCCGATCCGGCTCGGCCCGCTGCTCACCGCCTCCGAAGAGGTCCCTGCGGACGAGAAAGCGAAGGCCGTCCGCAACGGCGGCGGCGTCGCCGTGGCCCTGCTCATGGAGCCCGAGGACTTCGCCGCGCTGAGCGCCATCGACCCCGAAACCGTCTATCTCATTCCTGATTAGGAGATTGTCATGGCAGCTACAGCCAAGTGGTATGGGCGCGGCCAGCTCGCTTTCGTGCGCAAGGAGATCAGCTGGACGGCGGATGCGATCAAAGTCATGATCGCATCGAGCTCGTACACGCCCGATCAGGACGCTCACGACTATCTCGATGACGTCGTCGCCAACGAGATCAGCGGCACGAACTACACCGCGGGCGGTCTGCTGCTCACCTCGTGCGCGGCCACCTACGACAGCACCACCAACCGATGCCGCCTGACGGCCGCCAACGCGGTGTGGAACGACGTCACGTTCTCCAACGGGCGCTACGGCATCATCTACAACAGCACCCCATCAACGAACGCCACCAGGCCGCTGATCGGGTACGTCGATTTCGGCGGCAACCAGAGTCCGTCGGCAATCAACTTCCAGATCACCTGGGACACAACCGATGGTGTGCTGTATCTGGCTGCGGCCTGATCGGCGGCAGCGGTGGCGATCCACCTGCGCGGCAGGACAATCAGCCGCATCTACGTAGGTGAGCGGCGGATTCGTCGCGTCTACCTCGGTGACCGGCTGGTGTGGGTGGACCTCGAGGGCATGATCCTCGCCGCCGCCGCTGCCGCTTTCGCCGATGCGTCGGCACCGGTGATCCTTGCCGCGCTGCCAGTCACCGCGGGCGGAACAGTCGCGATGATGCCGGTGCCGGGATTCGGGGCGGCCATCTCACCCCCTCCCGCAGTCGTCGTCGCAGACGCACCCGCACCGGTGATCCTCGCGGCTGTGCCCGTCTCGGCGGGAGCCGTACTCGCCGACGCTGCCGGGCCGTCGCTGCTGGTCGGCCCCGGCATCACCGCCGCAGCAAGCTCGGCGGTGATGCCGGGACCGCAGATCACGGCGGCGATCGACGTCACCGCTGGCGCAGCGACCGCAGATGCCGCAGCACCGACGATCCAGCTCACCCACGGTGTCGTGCTCACCTCGGCCGCCGAATCAATCGCCGACGCTGCCGCACCGACGATCACGATGCTCGTCTCCGCACCGGCCGCGGGCCTGATTGCTGCCGCGGCCGGTCCGTCCCTGACCAACGACCGGATCATCACGGTCCCGGCCGCCGAAGCGTCGGCAGTGATGCCGACACCGGCGGCGGTATTGGTCCTCGTCGCGCCCTCTGCGGCGGCGTCGGCGGCGGCGCCGAGCCCGAGCCTGCTGGTCACCGCCGCGCCACCCGCGGCTGCCAGCGCCGCGGTGGGACCGACGCCGCTGGTGTCGATGACGCTGCTGTCCACGGCTGGCGCGGTGTCGGCGGTCGCGCCCGCGCCCGGGTTCGCGCGCACAGCGTCACCGCCTGCTGCGGCGGTGTCCGCGGTGATGCCGACACCGACTGTGCTCGCTGCGTTGCCGGTGCCTGCCGCTGCGGCATCCACGGCGGCCGTCGTGCCGTCGAGCCTGTCGATGCGGGCCGAGCCGCCCACGGCCGTGGCTATTGCCTCGTCGGTGGCTCCAGTGGTACGCGAGATCGCCTCGCCGCCTGCGGCAGTCGCATCGTCGGCGATGCCGAGCCAAGTCGTGTCGATGCTTGTCCCCCTCTCCGCGCCCTCAGCGTCGGCCGTGGCACCGACACCGGTGGCCCGGTGGGCAGCGACCCCACCGTCCGCGGTCGCGTCCGCGGTCGCGCCGGTTCCAGCCCCAACGCTGATGGTGATGGCTCCCGCTGCCGCTGTATCGGCAGTGGCACCAGAGCCCGCAGTCGGTTCGTCGTCGGGGATATCGGCGATGGGCATGGACAAGTCCGGTACCCAGTCCATCGGCTCGGATCAGACTGCTCTCGTCGCCGGGTGGGCGGCGCGCTCCGGCTACCCGGCCACCAGCATCGTCAGCGATGCGCTGAAGAGCGACGGCGCAGGGAGCGTCGTCATCCAGTGCAAGGTGACGCTGTCGGCGAACTGGTTCTCGGGTACCGCGCTGACGCTGCGAATCCTGAAGAACGGCGTCCAGATCGCTACGGCGAGCATCGCATTCAATACGGCCTCGATCACGTTCTCGCCGGTGTCGACGACGTTGGCGCTGAACGACACGATCTCGTTGCAGTACACCTCGCCGTTCGGGGCGAGCGCCACGATCGCGGCCGGTTCGACGAACACGTACCTGTACTACGACGTCGCCTGATCGGTCGTTCCGGTGTCGGCGGGGTGCGGGCGACTATCCTGCTTCTAAGCGTGCTGCTGGCCTCGGGCCGGGCGAAATCCCCGGCTGGAGGTCAATAATGGCAACCACGTGCTGGCCGTCCGTTCGCGGCAAGGTCGCCCGATTCACCGCTGTCACCAACTGCGGCGCCCCGTCCGCGGGCGCGAAGAACACCCTCACGACCGACGGGTTCACCACCATCGAATTCGCGCCCGAATACGAGGACGGCGAAGAGATGTCGCAGAAGAAGGCCGACGGCCGCTTCGCCTACCTGTTCAAGGACGACGACCAGCTCAAGTGGATCGGCGTCAATGCGACTTTCACCGGCGTGAACCCCGACTTGCTCGGCATGGTGCTCAGCCAGCCGATCGTGATGGATCACGCGGGCAACGCGGTCGGTATCCGCGTCGGTCAGGTCATCAGCACCGATTGGGCCCTGGAGACCTGGACCGACATCCCGGGGGTCGCCTGCACCAGCGCCAAACCCTACGGCTACTTCCTCGCGCCGTGGCTGCACGGCGGCCGTCTCGCGTCGTTCTCCATCCAGAACGGGGCGGCCGAGTTCAAAATCGAGAACGCGCGCACACAGGCCGGGAGCCAGTGGGGCAAGGGCCCGTACAACGTGGATCTCAACCCGGGAGCCGACCCGGAAGATCCGCCCGTCGCGGGCAAGCTGCTCACGCCGATCCTGGCCGATCAGCATCTCGACATGCACCTGACCTACGTGGCGCCGCCGACGCCGGCGTGCGCGGCGTCCGCGCTGGTGCTGTCGTAATGGCGTCCTGCGGATGGGTGGTTTCGGACTGGCCGAGTGCGTATGCCTCGGCCAGTTCGGCCGATAAGGCCGCAGCCGAAGCGTGGGCGTCGGCGGTGTTGTGGGCGCTGTCCGGGCGCGTGTTCGGCGTCTGCCCGGAGACAGTGCGGCCGGACCCGACCCCGGCCGGGCGGCCGTCCAGCTACGCCGGACCGTCGGGCCATGCCGGGTGGTGGCCGCATCATGCGGTTGCGGCCTGGCCCGCCGGTGGCTGCGGCTGCACCGGTGCGTGCGACTGCACCGCCAGCCGCACGCGGGTCGCGTTACCGGGCCCGGTGCATGAGGTGATGGAGGTGTGGGTCGACGGCGCGCAGCTGCCGCCCACCGCCTACCGGGTGCAGGATCGGCGATGGCTGCTGCGGGTCGACGGGCAGGCGTGGCCTGCCGTGCAGGATCTCACCGCGGCGGATCACGCCGAGGGCGCGTTCACCGTCACCTACGGGCGCGGCATCCCGATCCCGTCATCGGCGCTGGCCGTGCTCGTCGACCTGGCGGTGGAGTTCCTGAAGGCACGCACCGGATCGGGCAAGTGCGCGATCCCCGCTCGCGCGCAGCAGATTTCACGCCAGGGTGTCGACATCACGCTGATCGATCCGGCCGCGCTGTTCGAGAACGGCCTGACCGGTGTCGAATCGGTGGACCGCTGGCTGGCGACAGTGAATCCTGCACAGCGGCGGGCGCCGTCGCGGGTGTATAGCCCGGACGCGCCGCGCGTGGCGAGGATCCGCTGATGGTCGACACCGGTGTCTACGCCGCAGCGCACACGTTGATCGAGCGCCTGGCCGTCGAGCTCGCAGCGACCCGGGCCGGTGCACCGTGTATCGCGACGGTGCACCCGGGGAACATGGTCCCCGCCTACGGGTGCGGATGCGATGACTCGGAAGGGATCGCGTGGGCGCGGGTGGTGTCGGTCGGCGGCACGACGAAGTTCCCGCAGCTGCTCGCCGGGCCGCCGACGCCCGGTCAGGTGGTGCAGCTGGCCGCGGTGATCGAACTCGGAGTGGATCGCTGCTACTGGCAGACCGAGGACAACTCGATGCCGGACCCGCCCGCGATCCTGGATTCGATGGCGCGGGACGCGCTCGACGATGCGGCGGCGATGCGCCGCGCTGCGCTGTGTGCTGGCCTGGAACAGGTGGTACTCGGGGCGTGGATGCCGCGCGGTCCGCAGGGCGCCATCCACGGCGGCACGATGACCGTGACGGTGCTCGTCGACACCTGCGGGTGCGGGTCGCAGATGCCGCCGCTCGATTCGGTCGTGGCACCGCTGGACGGCGACCCGCGAATCGCGACGCCGTGAACATGCGAGCGCCCCGCCCCAGCAGTTCGGGGCGGGGCGCGTTGCGTTCAGGCTGAGCGGTCGAGTTTGCGGATTTCCGTGGTGCCGTCGAGGCTGCGCACCCGGTATTCGCCGGGGCCGGGTATCGGGGCATCGATGATCTGCCCGAGTCGGCGGATGAGTTCGGCGGTGTCGACACCCATCCGTTCGCGTAACTCCACTGTCGAGATGGCGTCGGGGTCGGAGAACGCGGCGATCAAGACGTGCTCGACGCCCATCCATCCGTCGCCGCGGTCGCGGGCGACCTTTTCCGCGTCGGCGAGCAGCTGCTCGAACATGGGTGTCCGGGTGATCGGTTTCGCCATCGCTCTACCTTCCCATCACATGCCGAGGACTTCGGTCCAATCGTAGTAAGTGTGCCCCCACGAGTCCTTGTACTTCTGGCACAGCCAGAACCGCCACCCCATACCGTCATGGGTGCGCACGCGCGCGCCCTCGTTGAGTCTGCTGCACGACAGTGCTGGCGTGCCTTCTGGCGTCTGCTCTGATTCGGGCCAGTTCGCCGAGTCCGACCCGCGGCACGCGCTGTTGTCGTTCTTGGGGTCGACGTGTCCGAACAGGCAGGGCCCGGCCTGCGCGGCGGGGAGCGCGGTCGGCGCGAGTGTGCCGACCGCGAGCGATGCGGTGAGCGCGCAGCCAGCGAGCAGGGCGCGGATGGTCTTCATGGTTTCCTCCTTGTGTGGGCGTGCCGACCGCCTCGCCGGGTCGGTGCTGTTGATGTGAGGTCGAGCGGTGGGGCGACTCCGGCCGCGCGCAGTACCCGCTGGATCTCCCGTTTGCGGGCGCAGTGGGTGAGGCGGCAGCCGAGATGCCTGCCCCACTGCTGGCGGGCCTGCTCGACCGTCAGCGGCAGGGGCGGTGGTTCGTGGCAGAGGCGTTCGTCGATCTCGCGGAACCGGGGCCCGGCCGCTGGTTGCGCGGCGAGCGCCCAGGCGGCGGCGAACACGCAGGCGATGACCGCTGCGGTCATCGCGGCAAGGATCAGCACCGGCCCGGCGGGCATGGCTGTCCATCCACGACCGCGGTCACCAGGTCGGCCCACTGCGTAGCGAGGTAACCCACGTGAGACCACGCCGCGTGCAGCGTCTCCTCGGGAGTTTCGTTCTGCGCCAGCAGCAGCACCTCGGCGTCGATGTAGGCGGCGGCGAGCGCGTCAGCGGCGGGCCCGACATCGGCGGCGCGGGTGGCCGGCGCAAGGTGGGTACTCACCCACTGGTTGATCAGCGTGACCACCTCGGCGCGGCGCTGGTCGATATCGCTGGCGCGGCCGGGTTCGATGCGGCGGGTGCGGTGCAGGTGCGCGAGCGCGCGCGCCCACCGGGTGACGAGGTGATCCCCCGGCCGGTCGCCCGCGACGTAGCGGATCGCCGAGCTGAGTTCGTGCCAGTCCGGCAACCCACACTGGGATCTGTTGCCCGCGTCCATGCCGGGCTATCCCTTCGATCCGAGCGAGTACGCCATCGCGGCCAAGTAGGGCAGGCAGCTGCCGCCGTGGCCGGAATGGGTGGCGAGGACGAACCGGGCGCGGTCCAGGTCGAGGTCTGTGGGTTCGGTTCCGCAGTCGCGGTAATGCGCGGCCCACAGGTCCCGGGTGTCTTGCGTGATACGCATGGCGGCCTCCGTGGCAGGCGGTTCGGGCACACCGGTACCGGGACGGCCGCGCGGTCCGAACCGAAGATGACCTCGCGCGCGGCCGGGTACGTATCCGAGACGTGATGAGGAATCGCCTGCGGTCCGATACCGGTGTGCTGTCTCAGCGTCGCCGGGGCGGGCGGAAGCAACTAGGCAGCGGCGATGCAGTTGCACCGCAACTTCGCAACGTCTCCCCTGAGCGTTTCGAGCGCGGATGCGGTTGAACCGGTGTAGTTTTCGAATTCACCACGGCGGCACGAGCAGGGGCTGGAGCGAGCCGATGATCATCTATCGCTGGACCGGAGTGGAATCGAGAGCGCTGCGCGAGGCGATGCTGCTCAGCGTCGAAAAGTTCGCGGCCAGAACGGGAATCTCGGCGAGGTCGGTGACGAACTGGGAGCTTCAGGGCGTCTCTGCGCACATGCGTCCGAGCAGCCGGGAACTGCTCGACAAGGCGCTCGCGGAGGCGTCGCCGGAGGTGAGCGCCCGGTTCGAGCGGGCCCTCGCCGAGATCGGATCGCAGCGAGACGAACCCGATGCCGGACTCCCGGTAACGGTTACGCTGGCGAATGACACCCCCGCTCGGCTGGTGCCGATCGCGTCGGGTGCTGGTGATGCTGATCAGGTCTGGGTGCGCGCCCGGACCGCCGCCGGAGAGGTCGTCCTCGTGTCACTCCCACGTCGCACCGTAGTCGCAGGATTCGGAGCCGGAGCCCTAGCCGCCGCCGTGGGCGCCAAGCCCGCGGCGGCCCTGGCCCACAGCCACATCGACCACCCCGCCCACTTCCGCACAC
This sequence comes from Nocardia sp. NPDC004260, assembly GCF_053603155.1. Classification (NCBI taxonomy): domain Bacteria; kingdom Bacillati; phylum Actinomycetota; class Actinomycetes; order Mycobacteriales; family Nocardiaceae; genus Nocardia; species Nocardia sp. NPDC004260. The sequence goes on from NZ_JBSGEZ010000048.1 coordinate 38,071, forward strand.
TGCGAATGTCGCTGATCGAGAGCGACAACCTCTACGGCGGACAGTCGGTGATCCCGCTCGTCGAGCAGAACCTCGAGATCATGAACCAGCTGCGCCGCGCAGGGATCGGCGACGCCGCCGAGATGCAAAGAATGCGGATCTTCTACGCCGAATTCGCGGCGTGGCTGTACCAGGACGCCTGTAACTGGCCCCGGGCCCAGCATTGGACCGACCGCGCGCTGACGTGGTCGCACCAGCTCGGCGACGACTACTGCATCGCGGCCACCCTGATCCGTAAGGCACAGATCGCGAACGACATGGAAGACGGCGTCGAGGCAATGGAGCTGGCCGAGGCCGCCGAACGCGCCGCGCCGTCGGGCACTCGTTTCGCTGCGGTGGCAGCGACGTTCGCCGGGTACGGTGCCGCGCTGGCCGGTGACCGGTCGGCGAGCGCACGCGCGTTCGACCGTGCACGCGCGCTGGCGGCCGACGTCGACGCGGATCCGGTGTGGGGTGGGTTCCTCGACAGCCCATACATCGACGCTCACCAGGCGCACGGGCGCGCAGCGCTCGGCGACTACCGCGCCGCCATCGACCAATTCGGTCGGGCGATCAGCGGAATGCAGTCCGGGTTCACCCGCGACCAGGCCGTCTATACCTCGCGGCAGGCCCTTGCCTACGCCCGCGCGGGTGAGGCCGAGCCCGCCGCCACGCTCGGGCTGGCCGCGATGCAAGTCGGCGTCAGCACCGGATCCGAACGCGTCCTGCAGAACGTGCGCGCCGTCGACGAGCTGCTGTCGGCGCGGCATCTGCCCGAGGTCGCCGAGTTCCGTGAGGCGGCCGAGCGCTGGGCGGTCGTCTCGTGACGCGGCCGTACGTGCTGCTGTCGGTCGCAACCAGCATCGACGGCTACATCGACGACACGACCGCCGAACGGCTAATGCTGTCCAACGCCGAAGATTTCGACCGCGTCGACCAGGTCCGCGCCGAGTGCGACGCAATCTTGATCGGGGCGGGCACGATCCGCGCCGACAATCCCCGGCTCATCGTGAAGAGCGAGGACCGCCAGGCCGAGCGCGCCGCGGCAGGCAGGGCCCGGCAACCGTTGAAGGTGACCGTCACCGACAGCGGCAACCTCGACCCCGAGGCGAAGTTCTGGCACCACGGCACCGACGAACACCGGCCCGTCGTCTACACGACCGACGCCGGCGCGGCGAAGGCACGCGAACAGCTCGGCGAACTGGCCGACGTCGTCGCGCTCGGCGAGACCGTCGACTTCGGTGCGCTGCTCGACGATCTCGGCGCGCGGGGCGTCGGCCAGTTGATGGTCGAAGGCGGCTCCCACATGCACACGGCGTTCCTGTCGGCCGGGCTCGCCGACGAGCTCCACCTCGCGATCGGCCCCACTCTGGTCGGCGACAGCGCGGCGCCGCGGTTCGTGAATCCCGCACAGTTCCCAGGGGGTTCGACGCGGAGGATGCGGCTGGTCGACGTCACGCAGCTCGGCGACATCGCGGTACTGCGCTACCACCCGAAGGCGTAGGTCAGTACCGGTCGTCGATATCGTCCTGCGGCGGCTGGTACTCCTCTCCCATCGCGGCCGCCTCGAGCACGTCGAGGATCCGGCCGAGCACCACCGTGGATGACTCGCCGCGTCGTGCTCGCACGTGCGGCAACTGGAGAATCCGCACGACCGCCTCGACGTCGTCGAGCTCGGGCGACGGAGTCATTTCGGCGGACAGGATCCGGTGAATGTCGACGGCGGTGATGGGGCGTTCGGGCCGGTTGATGGCGACCACGACGGCGCGCACGAGTGCCTGTTGCTCGGCGGTCATCAGGTGTTCGTCGGCCACCGGTCGATTATCGGCGGGGTGATCGTTGTGGCGTGATGGCGCGCCCCGGGCACCATTGCCGTGCTTCCACGCGGCCGTGCTCGTTGCCGGTGTGGATGGTGAAGGCGACGAGGCCGAGCCAGGTGCCGTCGTTCGCGCGGGCCCAGGCGTAGAGCAGGCCGGGGACGGTGGCAGCGACGTTCAGGCCACCGGCCTTGATGCGCAGTGAGAGCGTGTCCCGGCGAAATGGGCCGTCGGTGGGGATCGCGGTGCCGAGGTCGACGAGTACGGGCGCGGGCGGGTCCACGACCCGCCGCAGCGGAGCCGAGAGCTCGTCAGCCCAGTACTCGAACACAGTTTCGAATACTATCCGGTCCGGTTTGCTGGATCTGGGATTGGCCGCCCGGCGGAGGTGGTCCGCCGGGCGGGCCGGTCGAGCTACTGCATCAACTTCTGACGAACCTCGGCGGCGGCGACGTCGGCGCGCATGACGTTCATCTTCGCCGAGCGGAACATCCAGTCGGCCCCGGTGTCGTCGTCTTCATCAAACGCGGCGAGGGCGAGGGTAACGGCGGTGAGCCAGTCGACCAGGACGGAGACCGCCTCGGCACGAAGGCCCGCGTCCATCGGGATATCCGGGATGAGCACGTACGCTCGCTCGACGGCGGCGACGGCCGCCGTGACATTCCTGACGTCGGCGTGCTGGAACGCGATCGGAATGGGCAGGCACGCCAGCATCTTCGAGATCTTGGCGTGGGCGCGGATGGCCTGGACGATGAACACGCCATTGCGGTCGTCGCGGTCGAAGGTGTCGATCATGGGAGTCCTTTCGTGTGTTGGTGAACTGCTGCGCCGGTCGGGGTCCGACCCCCTTCCGACACCTCATAATTTACAACACTTCTCTCATGAATTGCAACACTTCGAGTCGGCGTGTTCCCCACAACCGAAAGGGCCCCGGAGGTCCGCACCTCCGGGGCCCGGCCCGCCTAGCGGAATACCGACTCCACGCGCTCCAGCAGCGCCGCCGCCGTCGCGTCATCCATATCGACGCTCTCGCCTTCGCTGTCGACCGAGCAGATCAGCACCGGCCCCCAGTAGGGCTGGTGAACATGTCCGTACAGATGGGCGATGAGCGTGGCGAGCGGGTTGATCTCGTGGTTGTACATGCCCTCGTCGTCGAGCCACATATCGAGGCCGTCATCCAGGCGGACGACGTCGACCAGGCTGCAATCCAGGTGCTCGTACATCTGGGTCAGATGCGAGCGGCCGGGGTTGAGGTTGATGCGGTAGACCTCGCCGTCGGGCTGAATTACCAGGGAGAGACCCATGGGCGTCCTTTCGAGTGTTGGTGTGAACTGCTGCCGATCGGGTTCCGACGCCCTATCGACAACTCATACATTACAACACTCGAATCATGTTTTACAACATGACGCGCCGGGTCCACCCACCCCGCCGGTCGATCAACGCCGCGCGTACCGCCGCCGCCCGCGCATCGCCGCATCGATCGTCGAGCGCCGCCACCGCTTCACACCCTCGCTGTCGTCGTCGGCCTGGCGGTTGATGCGACCGCGCGAGATGTCCGCCCGCACGGTGGCCTCGGCCAATCCGGTGTACTCGGCGATCTGGGCCACGGTGAGCAGGTCGTCCGGGCGGCCCTCACTCGTGGGCGTCGCGACGCGAACGAAGTGCGCGCGCACCACCTTGTCGACCTCGGCGGCGTCGTACTCGTTCCAGCGGCCACGCTTGCCGACCGGGGCCGGCCACTCTGGCCGGACCATCCATTGCCTCTGAATGGTCGAGAGCTCGCGGCCGTAGCGTGCGGCGATCTCGGGTGCGATGATTCCGGCCGCGGTGCGGTCTGGTGTTGTTTCTGTCGATCGCGCTACCATGGCGGCGACCTCCTTTCGTGTGGTCGAACTGCTGCCGGTCGGGGTTCCGACTTAGGGCTCTGCCCGCCCCGTCCGGCCCAGACTTCGTATTGGGGCCTTGTGCCCACCGGATAGGCCGAAGGCCCGGCGAGGTTCGCCGGGCCTTCGGTGTTTCTGCTATTCCTCGCTGATCCTGCCGCTGATGAGATCGAGGGCGAATTCGATCTCGTGTTCACACCGCGTCATCGCGACGAGTGCGGCGGTGAGCAGCCATTCTTTGTCCTCGTCGTCGCCCTGGTCGGCGAGCATCCCGAGCGTGAGGCCGGACATCCAGTCGATGATGGCGGTGTTGACCGCCGCCCTCAGCACCTCGCCCATCGGGACCTCCCGGATCAGCCTCCGCGCCCGGAGCACGTCCTCGATCTGGGATTCATCGTTGGGATCGGCGCTGATCTCGATCGGGATGGGAAGCATCCCAAGGACTTTGGCGATTCCCGCCAGGGTGTGGATCGTCGCGACGCGAAGCGTCTCGAACTTGTCGCCCATGCTGAGCGTCCTTTCGTTGTGGTGTTGTCAAACTGCTGCCGGTTGGGGTCCGACCCCCTCCCGACGACTCATACATTACACCACTGAACTCATGAATTGCAACATTCAGCGTCGCGGGTCGTCGACCAACTCGAAACCACTCAACCCCTGCGCGTCGCCCTCGGCCCAAAACCACCGACCAGGCAACTCCCCCACCGGCAAACACGTCTGCTCCGCCACGTCTCCCGCCCGCAGCATCATCGGCTCACGCGGCGAGTGCCACGGTGTTTCGAACTCCGCCCGCGCATCCGGGCCACTGCCGAACACCAACACGCACCGCACCTTCACACGCTCGGCCATACCTTCCATCCTCCCTCTGTCGGTTCAGCGCCGCCGACCGGCGACGCCGCCACTCCCTACCACCTGATCACGCCGACGCTTCGCCACGCTCGTGCTCGCCTGCCCGGACGGGATCGGCGGGATCAGCTCCCACGCCAGATGCACCCCGGCGTCCAGCGCGCCGGGCGACCATGTCGACCCCGGCTCCCACTGCGTCCACTCCGCACGCATATCCCGTAACGACGGGTGGTCGGCGAACCATGCCCGGTCGGTCAGGATGGCTTGCGCGATCGGCTCGGCCCGCAGGAATTTCGAGCGCCGCGAGTGCACGCTCTTGATGTACGGGCACAACGCGGTCGCGGGGATCTTGCCTTCGGCCTGCAACGCGGCCCACGCCTGCCGGATCAGCTGCTCGGCCATGTCGCCGCCGTAATTCGCTTCGAACACGATCCGGTCCGCGCCCACCTCGTGAGCGAGCAGACACGCCTCGCGCGGCCACTTCGCCGACGACATGCGGCCGGTACGCGACCGCGTCCACCAGAACCGGCCGGTCGTGTCGACCAGACCGGCGACGATGCCCGCAGTGTCCCGGCCGCCGCCGGATGGGTCGACGCCTACGCCCACGCGGACCGGCGCACCCGGCGTGCCGGTGCGGCGTTCGATCGCGGCCTCGTCGAGCAGTGCGCCCTCCGCGGAGATCGGCACGCCCAGACCGAGGGATGCCCAGTCGCGCGCGGTCATGCCAGCGCGTACGCGATCCCAGTGCGCGAGCTGGGCGGCGACATCGTCGATGGGGATGCGGGGATGCTGGAGCGGCTGCCCCGGCTCGCGGCCGAGGGGGTCGGGGTAGATGCCACGTTCGGGGTCTCGCGCCAGAGCGATCGCGGGCAGGTGCAGCACCCGCCATTCGCCGCCCTCCTCGACTCGGCCCTCACGTTTGAGCAGGCGGCCGACAAGGTCGTCCGGGTGCCAGCGGTGCATACACACCACCTCGCGGCACTCCGGCGCACGCCGCGACACCCATGCCGACGAATACCAGTCCCACACGCCATCTCGGATGACGGGGCTGTCGGCTTGGGCTCGGTCACGGAATGGGTCGTCGATCACTCCGCAGTCCATCGGGTTGCCGACCAGGCCGGAGCGGACGCCGCGAGCACGGAGGCTGCCGCCGGTGGTGAGGCTCATGTCGGAACGGGTGGCTTCGTCGTCGCGCAGCCGCAGCCCGTAGTAGCGGCCATAGGCATAGATCAGGTCCCGGCAGGCGGCTGCATGGCCCGCGGCGAGCCGGGACGCATACGAGGCCAGAATGATTCGATCCCGGGGCCGCTGGCTCAACCACCAGAAGGGAAACCATCGGCTGACCTTCGTCGACTTGCCGACCTGTGAGGGCGTCGTGATGATCAGTTTCCCAGTGGGGTTGTCGCGCAGGCGGACCAGCTCGTCGTCCATCGCGTCGAGGTAGTCGCGCCGCACGGTGAGGTGCGGCTCATGCTTTTCGGCGAGGTCGCCGGGGCTGCTGAATTTCGCGAGCGGGATGCCGGCGCGGGCGCACGCTTCGCGGAGCCGGTCGCGCAGGTGTTCTTTGTCGCGGGTGGGGAGGTCGCGCCAGCCGTCCCCGTCGAGCGCGCTGGTCATGGCCGTGCTTTGACCACGTTGCCGTCAGCGTCCAGCCATCCGGCGGCGCGGGCGTCGTCTTCGGTGCCGTCGAATGCGAACTCGTCCGGCTGTGGGAGGCCGCCGATTCCCCACGTGGTGTTCATGGCGCGCGGGAAGATCTGGAGCGGTATCCCGTCTTCCCAATCGACGAAACGCCAGTACTCGGCGGCGGCTTCGCGGGCGGCCTGGTCGGTTGTGCACCACGCGATCTGGATGGGTGCCTCGTCGTCGATCGGGCGCTCGACGATCCAGACGATCGGCTCAGCCATTGGTCGGATTCCCCTCGATCTGGTTGGCAAGATGGTCGGCCATCGCGGCCAGCCCGAGCCCGGCGGCGGATACCGCGCGCAGCTGCTCGACGTCGAGGCGGGCGAGGGCGTGATGCGCCTTTTCGGCTTGGCCGTGTACCAGCCACCCGATCGCGCCCTGTGCTGACGTGGTCAGCTTGAGGTTGTCGAGGGCGGTGTCGAGGCGTTGGCCGATCGTCGGTTCGCTCACGGTGTCGAGTCTCCTCCTGCGGTTGGCGGCGCGAACTGGCGTGCCCGCAGGAACGCGGCGGCATCGACCAGGCCGGTCCGCAGCCGGAAGTCCTCGCACAAGCACCAGCGAATTGGAAGGTTGCCGCGGGTCTTCGGACAGTCGGTGCATTGTGCCCACCGGCGTCCGAACTCCTGATCGTTGTACCGGCAGGGTTTGTGGGTGTAGGTGGTCAGGTGCCAGCGGTGGCGGCCGAACAGGCAGCGCAATCTCATCAGTCCGTCTCTCCTTTGCATGTCGGCCAGTGGAATTCGCGGAGCACGGTGCGCTCGGTACGTGCCCACGGCCAGCGCCGCCACCACGGCCGCAACCGGGTCCGAACGATGCGCGCCTTACCGCCGGTCATTTCGACCGTGATGGCGTCGCCGGGGCGGAGCTCCGCGCCGCGGAAGTCGTCGGCCGAGACAACGAGATCACCGGCGCGCATAGTGAATCTGCCGAGGTGGACGGGACCGGCCACGAAGTAGGGGGCGCCGTCGTCGATCGTGAACCGGCGTTCGGTCACCATAAGGCCTCTCCCTCGAACAGCCTGACGCCCTGCTGATTGGCCGGTCCAGATACCCGGAACCCGTCGATCTCGGCGGTCACCCACTCGGCGTGCTCGTGTGGCAGGTACGGGTTCGGCGGCATGGCGAATGCGGGCAGCTTCTCCGGTGTCGGGTCGACGGCCCACGCACACCACTGGCAGCCTTCCCCGCGGCAGGGCGTCCATCCTGCGGCGGGCGGGCGCGCTGGGTGCAGTTCGGCGATCTCGCCGAACTCGGCGTCCCACAGGCGGACACGGCCGTGGACAGCTGCGGTCGCGGCGCGGGCGAGTAACCATGTCTGGTCTGGGGTGAGGGCGGGCAGGACAGCGGAGCGGACGAGCGGCGCGCACGTCGGGGGCGGGTCGGGTATCGGCCAGACTGGTTCTTCGGGTATCGGCCAGAGTGGTTCGGTCCGCGCAATCTGGGTGAGCAGGACTGCAACGTACGCGAGCTTCGCCGGGCCCCACATGTAGACGCGTTGGAGCGCGTCGAGTTGCGCGCGGATCCGCTCGTAGTCGGCCGCGGTCAGTTCCCGCACTACTGCTCCCCTGTCGGCTGAGCGAACACGGCATTGACGGCGACGGCGAGATCCTTTTCGGCCTGGCGGTCGCGGATGGCGCGGGCGATCTCAGCGGGCATCCATTCCTCGGTGGGGCGCGGCGGCGAGGGCTCGACCACACGCAGGTCGGTGATGGCGATCCCGATGGGCGTCAACTTCTTGGCGAATGTGGATTGGTCGACGCCGATCCAGCCGAAGCCGACCCAGGACATGTCGATGGCGAGCTTGTGCACGCGGATATAGGTGCCCTCGACGGTCACCCAGTGGTCGCCGTGTTCGATGGTTTCCGCCAGCCGGTGGACTTCTGCGGCCGTGGTGCGGATCTCGCCAGCTAGGTAGGGGCGGGTGCCTGCGTAGCGGGTTTCGAGGTGGGGTGTCGCGTCGTCGAGGGTGGTGACGTAGTGGATTTCACCCGACGCGGGGGCTGCCCTGTAGAGGTCGACCATCGGTGTCTCCGGTGTGGTGGTTGGTGTTTGGCGCAGGCCGGGCGGAGTGTGCGCGTTCTCCGCCCGGCCTGGTCGTGGCGCGCAGCGTGCCCTCCCGCCAGAACTGGGGCGGGATTGCGGAGCCAGGCGACGTCCCGATGCTGGCTCGTTGGGGTGCTTTTCCGGTGCACCTGGATTCCCGGGTTGACGTGCCACGAGGGAGGGGTGGTCTGGGTGGCCGGGCGGGTGTGCCTTGCGTTGCCCGCCCGGCCGTTTCGTGGTGCGCAGCGTGACCCCCCGACATGCGGTGCGGGGTTGCGGGGCGGATGCCCGTTGGGCTGCTTGCCGGGACTGCTGGCCCGGGTTGACGCACCACGAAAAACTCAGAGGTCGGCCAGCGCTCGGTCGAGTTCGTCGAAGAACCAGTCCAGCGGCGTGGTCGGGGGCGATGGCTCGACGACGCGCACCATGACCGGGTCACCGCCTCCGGGTGGTATGGCGGGGGTTTCGCGGGACTGGTCGAGGTAGACCACACCGCCGTCGTCGCCGTCGATCGCGGCGCCGGTGACCCGGATGTAGGTGCCGTCGTCGGTGAGCAGGAACCGGTCGGCGGCGACCATGTCGGCGAGGTACGTGGTGATCGTGTCGCCGTCGACGGTGGCCTGCCCGGCGAGGTATTCGCGGCTGCCGGTGACGCGGGTCTCGATGTCGAGCTCGGCAGCTTCGGGCAGTTCGACGACGAGGGCGAAGCTCTCGAAGTCCTGAGTGCGGTAGAGACCGGGCATTCAACTCTCCTTCGTGGGGGCGGGGTCGGCCGGTGCGGCGGCGCTGAGCTTGTGCACCAGCTCCTCGATTTCGGCGTCGAGCTGGGTGCGGGTGGTGACGGTGTGGTCGACCTGGATGCGGTCGAGGCCGTAGATCCGACAGAACCGGTCGAACATCTGGAGGACGAGCGCGGCGGCCTTCGGGTCGTCGTCGGCGCGGTCGGCCCACTTCTCATAGAGCCGCTCCAGGCGGGCCGCGATGATCGGGCGGGCCTGCTCGGCGAGACCGATCGTGCGGGCCGCGGTTTCCTCGAGCGCGGTCATGATGGCCTTGCGGGCGTTGCTGCGGTCGGCGTAGCCGAGTTCGTCCGCGATCTGCTGGAACGTGCGTTTGTCGAGCCAGAGGGCGAGGGCCTGTTCCCGGCGGGCAGCGGCCTCGGCGAGACGCCGGGGGCTTTGCTCTCCTGCCTGGACCATCGCTCTCGCCTCTCTCGACTCTATCTGTAGTGACAGTGCATCTGTCTCCAGTATCTCAGCGAGCTACGGCCACTCAATTTTCGACAGGGCGAGCTTGTGCCGTTCGAGCACGAGGTACGGCAGCGGCAGGCCGAGGTGCTGGGCGCCGATGGAGGCGAAGCACAGCCCGTCGGCCTGGTCGTCGCCGCGGATCTCGACGCCGGGCCACATGCGGGCGATGCCCATAGCGACGTCGGCCTTGCCCCCGTTGCCGTTGTCGCATACCCATTTCGCGCGGGTCTTGGGCGGGCACACCGCGACGGGGATGCCGAGGGAGGTCAGCGCGTCGTACAGCTTGCCCCAGTACCAGGACCGGTCGTGCTGGCCTGCGCCGGTCGAGGCGAACGAGGGACCTTCCATGACGGCGAGGCGGGTGTCTCGGGGTACGAGGCGCATCGTGTCGTTGCGGAGTTTGACGAGGCGGTCGTGACGCTGCCTCCAGGTCGCGCCCTTCTTGCCGGTCGAGGCGATGGTGTACAGGCGGGGCGGGTCGATCTCCCCATAGCCGAGGGTCCGGCCGGGCGGGGTATCGGTGATGATGGCGAGGCCGGTGCCGGTGAGGCTGGGATCGAGACCGACGACAGTGGTCAACGGTGGCTCTCCTGTGTGTGGTCGGGGATGGGGCCCGCGGCGCGGATGCGGCCGGTGTGGGCGGGGAGGTTTTCGAGAGGGAGGCGGCGGCCGGTGTGGGGTTCGGGTCGGGTGCAGGTGGCGCCGGCGGGTTCGCCGCAGTCGGGGCAGGTGACGGTTTCGGCGTGGTCGCGTTGTATGAGCCAGTCCATTCCGCGGACGCCGGGCGGGCGGGGTTTGGGCACGGCCGCTACTCCGGGTCGGCCGGGCCGCAGTCGCCGTCGTGGTGGCGCGGCTTGCGGCACTTCGGGCGCTGGCCGCAGCACGAGCAGTCGTACTGATATCCGCAGTAGCCGTACTCGGTGCCGTACTCGTCGACCGCGATGAGGTCGTGGGCGTGGTGCTGGACGGCGAATCGGACGAGGTCGGTCGGGAAGTCCATGCCGTAGTGCTGGCCTTCGATGATGTTGATGGCGTGCACCGCGTTGGCGAGGGCGCGCAGGTGCGGGATCAGTTGTTGGATCTCGTCGCCGCCGTTGCGCCAGTCGAGTAGGTGGACGGTGTCGCAGGTGCGGCACTTGAGGTTCCAGTCGTCGGCCATGAGGTTCCTCCGTGCGAGTTGGGTGAGTGCGGTGATGGCGTCGCGGGTCAGGCCGAGCAGGCCGGGCCTGTGCGGGCGCTGCGGTGGGTCTTCCGGCTGTTCAGGCATGGGCGCGCTGCCGGAGGTCGAAGAGGGCGAGCTCGTCGACGGGGTCGGCCAACTGCTGCAACGTGAGCTGGACCAGGGCGCCGAGGTTGCGCGTGTTCTCCGGGTAGGTGCGCCACCAGGTTGTTGCCTGTGCTCGCACGTCGGCGGGCAGCGATTCGCACCAGCGGTGCAGCCGCGTGTAGCTGAGGCGCGCCTCACGCAGGAGTGCGCCTTCGCGGAACATGATCGGCGTGCCGGTCGGTCGGATATCGTCCGGTCCGGCCCAGGCGATCGGGATCCAGTCGTGCCATTGGCCTTCTATAGCGGTGCGGGTGCACTGGTAGTGCAGCAGCACAGCGCCAGCGGCGGTGAATTCGCCGCCACCACCGCCCATGTGGCCGTCGCGCAGGGAGGCTATGCCGTGCTCTGGGCTGGAGATGCACTGCCCGATGTACTGGGGGATGCGGCGCAGTAGGGCGCGTTCGGTGGCGGTGAGTTCAGGCGTCATCGTCCGCGCTCCGCGCGGTCTTCCAGCACGTCAGTGTCGTCGAAGTCGTCGGGGTCTGGTTCGGGGGGCAGGATGCGGCCAGTGCCCTGGCATTCCTCGCACCAGTCGGCGCCGTTGCTGTCGCCGGTGCCTTGGCAGACATCACAGAGGGAGAGATTCGCGGCGATGGCGCGCCAGGTTTCGAGCGTGTGGGCCAGGCCGTCCCAGTCGATGGACTCGAATGCTCGGCGGAATGCGCGCCCGAATTCGTCGAACGCTCGGGCGAGGCGTACGAGTGGGTGATTGCGGGCGCGGCGTTTGGCGGCGCGGTGTTTCATGCGGGGGAAGTTGTCCGGGGTGCGGGCGAGCTGGCCGCGGCTCATTCGGTGACCACCTCCGCGTCGAATGCGTTGTCGGCATTGGTGATCCGCCACACGCGTTTCGAGAAGAAATAGCGGTCGGTGAACCGCGGTGCGGGGTAGCCGCGGTCGGCGCAGAACGCGATCAAGGCGTCGCCGATGGCGCGGGCGTGGCGGACGTATGCGGCGGTGTGGGCGATGGGCTGGTCGCCGGGCAGGTGGACGTCAACGACGGCCGGGTCTGCTGCTCGGTAGGGCTCGCCGGTCTCGTCGTAGACAGTGAGCACGCGCCAGTCGACGCCGGGCACTTCGGTGACGGCTTCGTGAAGGTCGTCGGTGGCGGCTTCGTGGGTGAATGGTCTGCCGTCGTAGCTGATCCACCATTCGCCGTGGGGTTCGCGGTAGCCGACGATGTGGCCTATCGGCGGCCGGTGCTCGGCGAGCGCTTTGAGCGCGACGTTCGCCATTGCGGAGGCGGCGGCAAGTTCGTCGGCGATGGGGTGGCGGGATTCGCCGTGTTCGTCGGTGCAGTCCCATGCGTCGCCTGCACGCTCGCAGGTGTCGGCGCAGTTGTGGTTTGCGGCGGTCTCGATCTGCTGTTCGGTGTAACCCTGGTACCGCATCCATGCGACGGCGATGGCTTCGACCTCGTTGACGGCGGGCTCGCCGGTTGCGCCGGACGGCGGACGCCATCCGAGGCAGAGGGCGGCCTCGACCGCGACCACACCGAGGGTGCGCAGCACCGCGCGTTCGCCTTCGTCGCCCATGTCCAGGTCGTCGGCGCGGGCGAGGTCGACGCGGTCGAGCACGTCATCGAGGTAGCCCGCCACGATTTCGCCAGCGCGGCGAGCGTCATCGTCGGTGAGGCCGGCCGGGTAGTCGAACGGGCTGAGCAGCTGGCGGCGCGCCTGCGCCGGAGGCATCGGCGGAACGAACGGCGAACCGGTCGTGACGGTCCAACTGTTTCCAGTGTTGCGCGGTGCTGGCTGCGCCGTGGGCGGCTCGGTGAGGGCGGGCGAGAGCTCCGGGCCGGGGGCGGCTGCGCGTGCGCGCAGGCGGACGGTGTCGAGGGCGTGTTCGATGCCTTCGCTGTAGCCGGACAGCCAGTTGTCGACGTGCATGTGCGATCGGGCGTGGTCGACGAGTCCGCGGTGGATGCTGGTGAGAGTGTCGTCGGTGAGGCGGGCAAGAGCGAGCAGCGCGCGCAGCTCGAGCAGCTCGGCGGCCATCGAGCGTTCGCCCGCGTTGGTGCATATGTTCTCGTTGTCGCGGAGCTGGCGCAGGCGTTCGTCGGTGAGGCGGGTGGTCTGGTCAGGCACGGTCAGTCTCCTCGACGAGTTCGTAGGTGGTGGCGAACAGTTCAGCGGGGACGGGCCGGAGGTGGCCGTGTTCGCAGATGATCCAGTCGCCGACACGGGCGGTAGCGACTCCGGCGGGGGTGTCGATCCAGAGGCCGGGGCCGACAGGCCAGAACCGGATGCGGGCGGTGGTGGTGGCGCGGGCCCAGTCGGCGATGGCCGCGGCGTTGCTGCCGTCGAACTGCATGGCGGCGAAGGGTTGTGGGCGTGCACGGAATTGCCGGGGCTCACGCATCGCTCGGCTCCTTGGCGGTGGTCTGGGGGCCGGGGGTGATGGTGGCGCCGGTCTTGGCGATGGCGGCGCGGATCAGGCCGCCGACACCGGCCGGGGTGTGGCAGTCCGCGAACTGCGCGGTGTAGTTGAGGAAGGCGTTGCCGAGGTCGATGTCCTCGCTGAGTCGGTCATCGACGCGGCGGCGGAGCCGGTCGAGGTCGTCGCGCAGTCGGCTCCATCCGGCAACGCTGCCGTCGGCGCGGTACTCGTCGAGGTGGGCGAGGACGAGGTCGATGGCTTCGAGTTGGCGGGTGGCGTCGTTCGGATCGTTCGCGGCGGCGTAGTCGCCGATGGCGGCACACAGTGCAGCGTCCGCCAGGATGTGGCCCGCGACGTTGGTCGGGTTGCCGATGGGGCCACCAACGCGTGAGCTGGTGGCGTTCTCGCCGATCACTTCGGCGAGGCGGCGTTGAAGGTTGGTCGGTTCGGTCATCGATCGGTTTTCCTTTCGTCGGAGAAGATTGGTCAGTTATCCACAGGCCTGCGCGGGCGCGTGGTGAGTTGCGTTCGAAAGCCAGCCACTTATCTGGTCCCGGTTAGTGGTCTGGTCTTGGTACTGGTGGGGGATCACGGTGATCCCCAGACATTGCCGAAATGATCCCTAGACATTGCCGAAATGATCCCCAGACATGTCGGCGTTTCAGATGTCTACGGATCACAGGTGATCCCCAGACATGCACAGACCGAACAACTCTGGGGATCATCCGTGATCCCCAGACATCGGGCCTGTGGATAACTCCAGGGATCACGGGTGATCCGTAGACTCGGGCTGCTCGTCTGGCGTGAGCATCGGCAGATCGAGCAAATTCGACGGCAGAGTGATCCGGTACTCGTCCGCATCCCCCTCGTGCCGATTGCCCTGCTTCACGCGTTCGATCAGCCCGGTCTCGCGCAGCACCTTCATGTGCCGCTTCACCGACGCGGTGCCCACGTTCATCACGAGCGCCAACTTCTCTACGCCCGGGAACACCCGCGAGCCGTCGAGATCGCCGTACGTGATCGCCATCAGCGCCGTGTACTTCACGCCGGGCGGCAGGATCAGACGCCGGATCCACCGCTCCCACTCGAACCGGCCGACCGGCTCCAACTCCATCGCCACCACCTTTCACAGCACCCCACACACCCATCCCCATCACCGGCCACCACCGACGTCGAACAGCGGATCCATCTGCGCCTCCAGCTCGGCGCGCCGCGTGGCCGCGCGGGTCTCGGCGTGGTGCTGGCGGCCGTAGTGCAGGTGGCAGCCCTGGCACATGCCGCGCAAGTTCTCCGGATCGCAGTGCTCCGGGACGTGGTCCAGGTGCGCCGTGGTGAGCACGACCGGCGAACCGGTGTCGTGGGCGCGCTGCCCGTGTTCGTGCGGGCAGCGGCCGTCGGCGGCGAGATGCACGCGTGGTCGGCCGCATTCGCCTCGGCACTCGCAGCGGCCTGCGGCGCGGGTGAAGCGCACCCAGTCGGAGATCTGCCGCCAGTTCGGCGGGTAGCGGTGTCGGTTCTCCGGGCGGATCGGCATCGGTCACCGCGCCGGGCCCGATGGGCTGAGGTCCGGCAGCGGGCGGCCGATGTCGGCGTAGTACCGGGTGACCGCTTGCACGAACATGGCGGTTGCCTGGGCGGCCAGCGCCAGCGGCGGCGCGGCGCACCCCTGATCGGAGTGCGCCGCGCCGTCCACCGAATCGCCCGTCACTGTGCGACCGTTTCCATGATTCATCGGTCAGCTGTTGTCGGAGAAATGCGCGGTGACCACGTTCGATCCGGCATCGGCATCGGCATCGGCATCGGCGTCGGCCTCGGCCACCTCGCCGCCGGTGTAGTCGCCGTACGAGCTGCCGTCGGCCGAGTCGTCGTCGCCCTCGTACGGAAGCTCGGGATCACCGGCGGGACGCTCGACCGCCTCGCCGAGGGTCGCGTTGACGACCTTCCACGAAGACTTGTGCCGGATGCCATCGGAGATCTGATCGAACCCCGACGCCACGCACTCGACGGTGACCGACATGACGCGGACCTCGCCAACCTCGGGGCGGTGCTCGAACTGATCGGTTGGGCTGCCACGGAAGAAATACCGGCTGAATCCCTCGGCGGTGCCTTTGGTGCCGTTGAACGTGGTGACTTTCGCCATGTGCGGGTTCTCCTTATGCAGCGGTGGTGGCCGGTACGGGTAGTGCGCGGATCCGAGCTTCGGTCTGGGCTGTGACGTGCTTGCTGCGACCGTTGATCAGGTCGCCCAAGCTGGCGGTGGATACCCCGCTACGGGCGGAGATCTCAGACCAGGTCATCGTTTCGCGCAGGGCGAGAATATGTTCACGGGTGGGGCCCGGGTCGACCAGCCCTTGACGGCAGGCGACGCACTGCTCGTCGTCTTGCTGGGTCGTGAACTGGGCTCCGCACTTGGTGCAGTCGCGTTCCTGCTTCTTGCGACGACGCCTGCGGCTGGGTTCGAGGCCGGCCAGTTTCGCGGCGGCCCGGTACTGCTTGATGGAGCTGAAATCGTATCCGCCCCAAATACCTTCGAGTAGGTCGGTGCGCACGGCAACGGTGGCGCATTGTTTGCGGACGGGGCAGCCGACGCAGATCGCGCGTGCTTCGTCGATGTCGTCCTTGTTGCTCGACCACCACAGTTCGGGGTTAGGTGCGCCAGCGCAGGCAGGAATCGGTTCTTCCATCGCTACAGCCCGTTCGCTGCGTCGATGACGTCGCGTTCGTAGGCGACGTCGGGGTCGGATTCCGAGCCGGGGCGCACGAGCGTCGCGTCGAATTCGAGTGCGTGTTCAACCGGGCAGTTGCCGGGTCCGCAGAAGTCGTTGCACTCGTGCGGTGCGTCGTCGTACTCGTCGACGGTCTCCGCGTCGTCGGCGTCGACCGGTGCAAGCGGATCGCGGGAGCGGTACTCGCGGTGGAGGATGTCGACCTCCACCGGTGTGAACCATTCACTACCGATCTTGAACGATACGGTGGCGGTGCCGGGCAGGTGGTCGGCGGCGGCGACAGCGGCGCGCAGGTCATCGAGGAACAGGTCCGAATCCTCGGCGGCCTCGAACTCGACGCGCACGCGATTGTCGATCATGGTGCGTGCGGAGCGAGTGATCTTCAGTGCTTCGGTCAATGGTCTATTCCTTTCCGGTAGCGGTGAGGATCGCGGTGAGCTCGCGGGCTTGCGCGCCGGTGAGGTCTTCGATCCTGGTGAGGTCGGGGCCGATGTTGTTGCGCGCCCACTCCAACTGGTCGGCGGCAGTGGTGTACTGCTGCCCCTTCAGCGCGGCAACCAGCGCGCGGATCTCGGCGGCGCTGGCCGCGGTTTCCTCGAGCGCGGGCGCGCCCTCGGGTGCGTCACCCTGCGGCGCGGTGCCCGCCGATTCGTCGCTCACCGATGCGGGCGCGAGGTCGATCACCTCCGAGGCGTTGCGCTCGGCCAGCCGCTCGCGGTACAGCTCCGATCCGTCGCGTTCGTCGGCGGCCATGACGGCGGCGAAGCTGGTCGACTTCGGTACCAGCTTCGCCAGCTGGCGGATGCAGGTCTTGCGCTCCATCCACTTCTGGGGATCGGGGATGTCGCCGGACGGTCCTTCCCGGCCGTTGCGCAGGACTCGCACCTCGGCGGGCGAGAGCACCACGAACGGGGCCGCGCCGCTGGTGAGCTTGGCGACCGCGTAGTAGTCGGTGATCTCACCGCGCTCATCCAGCGGGACACGGGCGGGCTTGTGACGCAGGTAGGCGCTGGTGCCGTACTCCCAGTCGAACGCGTCGGCCTCGTACACCACGTGCGCGTCCAGGTGCAGCGCGAGGGGATGCTGATAGAACTGCTTGGCCAGGCCCTGGTAGCCGATGATCAGCTGGCACTCGACCCAGCCGCGCTGTTCGTTCTTGTCATACATGCGGTACGGGACGAGGTAGCACTCGTCGTTCACCCCGGGCTCCAGCCCGAGCGCTGAGGCGGTGAGCAGCGCACCGGCGAACGACGTGGTCGTGCATTCGGCCAGCCGCGGGGTACGGCGTAGCACGGTCAGCGTGAGCCGCGCCATGCGGTCGGCGTCCATGTGCTTGGGCAGGGCCCGCGCGATCTCGCCTTGCAGAGTGGTGATGTAGCGCGCCATCTGCGTCACCTTGTCGGGCGGCTTCTGCTCGCCCTGACTGTCCTGGTTGCCGCGCTGGGTGACGTTCTGGCGGGTGCGGGCGGCGAGGTTTCGACCCACGATCATCCTTCCTTGTCGGTGAGGGGGAATGCCTTGAACACCTGCGATTGGTAGCGGCCCCACGTCTCGGGGTCCTCGGCGCGCAGGGCGGCCGAGTCGATGACGTCGACCTTCTTGCGGTACAGCGCGGCGATCTGCGGCTCGGCCTCCTCGAACCGTTTGGAAGCCCAGGTGCCGCCGGTGATTCGGGCGATGGTCTTGCCGCCGAGGGTGGCGCGGTTCGCGCCGCCCATCAGCAGGCGGAACTCGTTCTCGGCGCGCCGCTTCGTGGCCTTGCCCGCTTTCTCTTGCGCGTGCCCGGCTGCCCATTCCTCGGCGAGCTCGACCGCGCGCAGCTGCTCGCCGGGGTGGTCGATGTTGTCGAGTTCGACCGCGCGGTCCTCGATCCCGAACCGGCGCATGAGCGCGGCGCGGGTCACCTCGGAGGGGTCCATCATCGGCGGGACGTCGGTGAGGATGTGGTCGTGCCACAGTCGCGATTCCTCGGCGCGGATCAGCGCGATCAGATCGTCGTCACGGTCGACGCGGCCGACGTGCAGGCGACATCCGCCGACCAGACCGGCGACCCATGCGTGCGGGGCACCGGTCACCGACATGTTGTGCTGGCACTGGAGTTCGGCGTGGTCGGGCACCTGCCCATCCCAATCAGGCGCCATCCACTGGCCGGTGTTCTTGCACTCGATGATCCCGCCGTCGCTGGCGAGTCCGTCGAGGTTGGCCTGCTGCCACGGCCAGCGCAGCGACCGCAGGGTGCCGGGCAGCGTGAACGTCAGCCCGAGGCGGCGCATCGCTTCTTCGCGGATGATCGGCTCCAGCAGGTTGCCCCACAGCATCCGCTCGGTCTCGTCGACCTCGGGGGCGCGGCCGGTCTTGTCCTCCCACACCGTGTACGGGGACTCGTACCGGTTCATGCCCATGGCGGCCGAGCAGTCCGAGCCGCCGATCCCCTGGCGGCGGACCCGCAACCATTCCTCCCGCGACGCGTCGTGCGGCAGGATCTCGACGCAGTGATCCAGGTAGCTGCCCGTCACGCGCCCGCCTCCGATCCGGTCGACGTGGAGAGCAGACGTTCGGCGACGTGCGGCACGACCCGTTCCTTGCGGCCACTCATGACGTCGGCGATGACGCGACGGTCCACACCGGTCGAGCGGGCGAGCGCACGGTAGGACCGTCCGGCCGCGTGCTGCTGCAAGTGATCTCGGACCGGGCCCGCGTCGATCGTGCGCGGGCCACCCCCACCGATAGCGACAGGCTCGATCATCGAGACCTCCTGTCCCAATCGCTCGGGCCGAACGGGTCGTCGACCGAGCCGCGCCGCGCGGTCGGCTGGTAGTCCGGGGACGTCTCGACCGCGCGCTGTTCTTCGCGCTCCCATCGCGGATCACACAGGGCGGTGTACCGGTTGCTCACCAGACACCACCCCACGCCAGACCGAAGAGAGTGCCGAAGAATCCGCCGAAGAGCACGCCGCAGCCGAGCAGCACCAACTCGTCGATGAGGGTGAGCGGGTCGCGATCGTCGAACGAGGTCCGCAACGGCACCCGGCGGGCCCGCCGCTTCGGCGGGCGGCGATGCTTCGCGGTGTGCAGCGGCACCGTCGGCGGTTCGTTCTGGTCGAGCCGATGGAAGTGGGCGAGCAGATCGTTCACAGCAGGAACCCCCGAACGGATTGCATGGTGCCGATGGCGGATTGGATCTGGTGGCGGGTGCGCGCCGGGTCGGTGGCCGCGCAGTTGGCGGCGTCGCGCAGCAGGTTCTCGGCGGAGTTGAGGATGCGGGTGATCTCGGCGGCGTTCTCGATCATCGGGCGTCGCCCTCCTGCCCGGCCGCGAGCACCGGCGCGCACTTCCACTCGACGATCTCGACCTCGCGGGTCTGGGTGACCTTCGGCGCGGCGGCGATGTAGTCAGGGTCGGGGATCTCTTCGGTGATGGTCTCGACGCCGGTCACCACCCGCTCGCACATCCGCGTCCGCTGTTCGATCAGCCTGAGGCCCAACGCCCGCATGCAGATCGAAGCCCTGAACAGCTCGTCCGTGTACTCCTTTTCGACCGGCTGGACCGCGACTTTCTTCAATCGGCGGATCGCCTCGGCCATGACCTCGCTGGGCTGTGTTTCGTGCTCGAACCCAGTGCAGTGGGCAGGAATAACGAATGCGCCGCCGACATCAGCGGTGAGCAGGCGGCCGAGCATGGCCGCGATGAACCCGTCGCCGTCGTTCTCGACGAGGTCGGCCAGCGCGCGCAGGTCGGCGGCGACGTCGGCGGCGGCGGGGCTGCCGGTGATCGGTCGAATTTCCATGGATACACTCCTACTGTTTCCGGTGTTTGGTTCTCGGCCGGTGGGGCTGGTCACCCCACCGGCCGCTTGCGTTCCTAGAAGGTGGCGATCCGGCGGAGTACCGCCAGCGCGCCGGGCATCGGCTCCGGTCCGGGGCCGAGGTCGACCCCGGCGACGAGTCCGTGAGTTACGCCGCGTTGCAACGCATCCCGCGCGCACTGCGCCCGCACGGGGCAGCGATCGCGGCACTGGTTCAGCGGTTCAGCGGCGACCTGGTCGCGGTCCGGGCCGGGCGGCGCGGCCGGGAAGTACGCGGCCATGTTCGGGCGGCACAGCGCCGCAGTGAGGAACTGCCGCCGGTTCATTCCGACCCCCGGCGCATCGCGAACGCCAGCCCGGTCACGACGGCCGCCGGGGCGCTGAGGTCGCGCACCGACGGGTGCAGGAATCCCGCGCCGCGCAGCCACGCGAGCAGCACCTCGTCAGCGAGGGCCGGATCGCCGACAGCGATGAAGCCGAGCCGGTCGGGCACAGCGTCGCCACCGCCGATGATCGTGGCAGCGAAAATGCTGTCGGTGCTGGTCCACAGCACGGTGATCACTGCCGGGCCCAGCGTGAACCCTGTGGCCGCCGGGTCGTCGTGCGCCACGGTCCAGCCCAGCTCGCGAGCATCGGCGGTGATCATCCGGCGCGACGTCGGATGCGGGGCGATCACAGGCCGGGCCCGTACAGCCAGGAACCGAGGATGATCAGGCGCGGGGCATCGAACCGCCACGGTTCGATCATCCCGGCCACGATGTTCAGCAGGTACTGCATTCCGGTGTCCTCCTAGTGGGTGAGCAGCCGCGCCAGGTCAGCAGCGCGGTCATCGGTGAGCGGCGGGTACTCGATCCCGGCCGCCCGGTCCAGGGCGCGGCGCGCCTCGACGCGGTCGCGCAGGGTCATCTCGTCTCGCCGGGCGGCGAGCTCGGCCTCGCTGATCATGTGTTGGACTCGTGGCGTCCCCGCCCGTCGTGGTCATCGACGGCAGCACGACGGGCGGGGGGCTCATCTCCCTCGACGGGAGTCTCGGTGGCAACAGCCTCACGGCCTGCCTTCGGCGTCACCATCGCGATGAACTCAGCGTTGCGACGTGCCATCGCATCCGTACGCGGATCGCCGACCCCGTCAGAGATTTGAGACGCGGCGGCACGCTGAGCGCGCTTCTCACGCCAGGCCTGAAGGCTTTCGTTCAACTGGGCGCGGTTCTCTTCCCTGCGCCGGTCGAACTCCTCGCGGAAGATCTCGCGGACGCGGTCCTCGGTCAGCTCGGACATGTGGTTCCTCTCAAGTTGGTGCAGGCCCGGGAGGGCGGGCGCTGAGGGGTTCGCCCGGCGGTCCCCTGCCCGGTGCCTGCGATCCCGGCGCGTCGTCGGCGTGCCGCGTCGGGAAGTCAGGCGGGTTGACGGCGGTGAAGATTCCGCTTTGCCCGGGGCGTGAGCCCGGAAGCGGACGCGGCCGGGGTCTCAGCAATCGATCGGATACCGGTGCCAGAGGCGCGGGCGGGTCGGGCGAGGTAGTCGACGAGGGCGGCGATGTCGCTGTCGGTCATGCGCCAGATACGTCCGGCTCTGCGACCAGGTATTTCGCCCGCGTTCAGCTTGCGGCGCAGCCAGTCCTCGGACGGCACACCGGTCTGTTCGACCACATAGGCGAGCGAATGGGTGCAGGTCTCAGCAGGCATCGCGCACCTTCTGATCTGCGCTTTCGGTGCGGTGGAGGTAGCTGAGATCGACGCCGAGCCATTCGCAGACCTGCATCAGCTCGTCGAAGGTGAACGGCTTCTTACCGTCGTATCGGGACTTGGCGGTGTGCCACGTCCGCCCGATCACCCTGGCCAGCTCGGGGATCCTTTTGTGCTGGCGCGCCATCTCAGCTCGGACCTCGTCCGCCACCTTCGCGGAGTAGGGGCTAGCTATCGTCACGCGAATCACACTAGATCGTAAATACGATCTATGCAAACCGGTTGCGATCTTTCGTACGAATTTACGATCCAATCGCCTATTTGCTAGTCTCAGGCCATGGGTAGAGCGGCAACCAAACCCCCCGGTCCGTGGGCCCGTGCGATGTCCGCAGAGGTGCGGGCCCTACAGGGCGAGCACAGGTTGAAACTCAAGGACCTCGCTGAAGCCGCAGACCTGAAGCCCACCTACCTCGGCGACCGCCTGCGCGACGACCAGCCGCTCAACCTCAACGACATCGAGGCACTGGCCGCCGTCTTCGGCATGACCCCGCTAGATCTCATGCAACGCGCCGTAGCCACCGGCAAGGCCGCGGCAGCGCAACCACCGCAGGAACCACGCGGCCCGCTACGCGCCGACACAGGCAGCTACACCGCGCCGCAGTCAGCCGAGGATGACGAGATGCTGCGCCGCACACGTGCGCAGCGCAGCACCGAACGCTGAGCTACGTGAACGGCTCGTAGATCGCCACACACCAACCGACGTCATCCACCCGCCGCCATCCCGCCGTTGGGTCCGGCCCTTCCACGACAGCGACCTGCGCTTGCAGAATCAGCGCCCGGAACTGATGAAGCGTCACCCCCACACGAGCCACGAGCTCGACGCCGCCGCCATCGGCGATCAGGTGTCCGATCTTGAGACGCTTTGCAGCGAAATCGATTTCGATCTCGCCCTGCGGCGGGCTGATTACGATCCCCAGTTCCCGAAGAGCCGCTAGGTGGCGCTCAACTGCGGACGGTACATCGGCGAGGACATCGACGTACCCGCGCCCACCCCGCGCAGCCGCCGCGTCGAAGCCGCCGGTCATGAGATCACCGCATGATGCGGTCCTACTGAATTCCCCACTACGCACACACCTACCCCTGCATACGGACTGAGTGAAGCAGACATCCCGACCCAGAACCGGGGCAAACCGGTCCCTTCCATTCGGGACCTTAGTGGGCGATCGACTTGATCGGAGACAAATTCGGCAAATCCGGCCTTGACGGCTCCTACTGAGGTTGGCCTACACTGATTGGTTCCGCATCCGCACGAATGCGAAATCCACTTTGCCCGTTGCCATCACCGCCGGGTCGTGCCCCGTCGGCAGATCCGCCGATGCCAGCCGAACAGGTACGCCCGGCTCCGCCGCACCCTGCCGAAACCGCGAACAACGGTGCCCCCGAGAGGCGTTGACCGGTCAACACCAGCCGCGTAACCTCCAGGTCTGGAGAAGCGCCGAGATGCCTGGACATTCATGAAGGCGCAGGTCGAGACGGTTTCCGCTGGTCAGGGGTGGGGTTCAAATCCCCTATCCTCCGC